>VBPB01000272.1 GCA_005893365.1 Candidatus Eiseniibacteriota bacterium | reverse complement strand
CGGCACGCCACGCTGGCCGCTCCGGCCGCTCCGGCCGCCCCCCGGACGCACGAAAGCCCGGCCGGTGAGGCCGGGCTCGTCGTGTCGCGGAGCGATCCGAGGTTGCGAGGGGATCAGTGCTGCTTCGGCTTGGACGCCGGCGGCCCGATGAACGACGGGTCGCCTACGCGCTTGGACTCCTTCGGCGTTTCGGTCTGGTCGAAGGGGTCCCTGTCCGGGCCGGAATGGCCGTTGAAGTTGAACCGGAGGCCCAGCCGGTGCTCGCCGCTGCCGTCGCTCGAGAGCAGGTAGCCGTAGTCCATCCACATGTTGTTGTACCCCGCGCCGAGGCCGAACGTGGGGCCGGTCAGCGGATCGCCCGGCGAGCCCAGCTCCTTGCGGTATCCGGTCCGGAAGGCCGCCATGCCCTTGTAGGTCCATTCCAGGCCGGCGCGCACGTCGGGGTGGTAGGCGTACGGAACGTTGGCATCGATCGCCACGCGCAGACCGGTGGCGGCGTTGGTGTAGGCGAGGCCGGCGCCGTAGTTGGTCGGGAAGCGGAAGCTGGCCGACCCGTAGTTCATGGTCCCGAAGAGATTCTGCGCCGCGATGCCGAAGCCGAAGACGCCGCGCCGGATCATGACGCCGCCGTCGCAGGTGAAGCCGCGGCCCGAGACGGGGCCGAGCTTCTCGGTCACCATCTTGGTCCCGGCGCCGAGGGTCACCATGTCACCGAACTGCTGCGCCACGGTCGCCCCGAGCGCCATGCTCGAGACCGAGAAGTTCCCGGTCGAGATCCCGCTCGCGTCGCGGCCCTCGAAGGACCCGTCGCCCTGGTAGATCCCGGTCACGGCCCAGCGGGTCTTGCTGGTCCCGACCCGGCCGCCGTAGGCGCCCCACTCCTGCATGCTGTTGTTCTGGAGCCCGGCATGCGACAGCGTCGCCTGTGACTGGTTGACCCACCCAAGGGCCGCGGCGTTCCATCCCGCCCCGCCCACGTCGTCGCCCAGGCCCAGCGTCGCCCCGCCCATGCTGAGCGTGCGCGCCCCCGAGCCGAGCGACAGGAAGTTCCCGCCGGTCGTGCCGACGTTCTCGACGCCCGCGTGCGCGGTGCCGAGCGTCACCAGCACCATCGCCAGGGCGGCCCCTGCAGAGAGCTTGAAGGTCCTCATCCAGAACTCCTTTCCGCTCATGGGACCCGCACCAGCCGGACGCTGACGCGCGAGGCGCCCGAGATCAGCCAGGCCGTGTAGGCGCCGGGCGCGCAGTCGCGGCCGGCGTCGTTCCTGCCGTCCCAGTGCACCGTCACCGGACCGGGCGACAGCGTCCCCAGGTCGATGCGCCGCACCCTCAGGCCGGCGTTGGTCGTGATGTCCACCACCGCCGACCCGCCCGCGCCGGGCACGACGATCGGGATGCTGACCTGCGTTCCCGTCTTGCTCGGGTTGGGATAGCCGGTGTCCATCGTCCAGGCGCTCGTCTGATCCACCAGCGTCACCGTGGCGGTGGCGCTGCGGGCGCTCGGGTTGCCCGACCCGTCGCGGGCCGCGATCTGGTAATAGGCATGCGCGGTGCCGGCCGGCAGGCCCTCGTCCACGTACTGGGTGGCGATGACCAGGGCACTATTGATCTGCTCGTAAGGTCCGCCGGAGCTCAGCGCGCGATACACGTCGTAGCCGGCGAGATCCGGCTCGGAGTTGGGGGCCCAGGTCAGGCGCACGATGTCGCCGTTCTGCTTGACCGCCGCCACGCCGGTGGGTGCCGCCGGCGGCGAGGCGTCGTAGATCCAGTCCCAGCGGACGACGTTGGAGACGTCCGACCAGTTGCCGGCGTCGTCCACGGTCTTGAGGGCGAGCCAGTAGGTGGTCCCGTTGGCCAGACCACGCACGATCATCCGCTGGCGCGTGCCGGCCACGAGCGGCCGCGGGGTCCCGGGGACGATCGTCGCCTGGCCCCAGTTGGCCGCCGTGATCGGCGCGGTGGAGATGCGCAGCTCGTAGTCCGTCGCCGTGCCCACCCGGCCGTCATCGCCCGGGGCGGTCCACGTCAACGTGACGGTATCGGGAGCCGCCTGCGCGTGCGCCACGATCGGCGCCAGCACCAGCAGCAACAGCACGGCGAACAGCAGCGACCCCCATCCCTCGGACCGCCGCAGCTGACGATTCCCTTTGTCCTCCCGGCGCATCGGTACCCCGCTGGGCTAGAGGCGGTGCCGACCGCGCGGGCGGTCGGCGACGAGCGTGGTCAAACGGGTATTCGGCACGTTCCCGAGCCAAATGAAGCCCACCGCGAGGTCGGTGACCGCGGCGGGGCGCGTCTGGTCGGGGGTGGTGGCGCTCGGCACGTTGGAGAGCGCCGAGGGGTTGGCGGCCTCGTCCAGGGCCTTGACCGCGAAGTAGTAGGTGGTCTGCCGCGTGAGGCCCGTGACGGTGAAGGTCTGGTTGGTGCCGGCCGCGGCGGGCGCCGGCTCGCCGGTCGCCTGGGTCGCCGAGCCCCAGTTGCTGGCGGTGATCGGCGAGGTCGAGTAGCGGACGTCGTAGCTGGCGGCGGTGCCGGTCAGGCTGTCGTCGCCCACGGCGGTCCAGCCGAGGCCCACCGTGGTCTCGGTGCTGCCGGTGACCGCGACGTTGGCGAGCTGCGCGGGACGGATGGTATCGGGGGCCGTGAGCGTGGTGCGCGAGATGATGTTCGAGACGCCCGACCAGTTGGGCACCTCGTCGCCGCTCTTGATCGCGAACCAGTACGTGGTGTTGGGCTGGAGCCCGGTGACCGTCACCGACTGATGCGTGCCCGCCGCCGTCGGCGTCGGCGTGGTGGCCCACGGCGTGGCGCCGGCGAAGTTGGCGGCGGTGATGGCCGAGGTGGAGTAGCGCAGATCGTAGCGGGCCGCCGTGCCGGTCAGACTGTCGTCACCGGACGCGGTCCACGACAGCTGGACGCTGTTGTACGTCACGGTCTGCGCCTGAGCGGTCGAGATACCGGCCGCCGCTCCTGCAAGGATCAGAAGTAGTACGAGTGCGGCTGCGCGCATCGATCCCTCCAACGGCCGAGTGCTGATACGCCATCCAGGGGTATCCAGCCTCGGCGTCCGCTAAGCGAATGTCCCAGGGGTGCAGCGTGCGGCGCCGGTCGAGGGGAGGAACCGGGCATCCATTCACCGCGGTTCGAGGGTCGCGTGGTGATCACCCCGATTGAACCGCCGGCCGGTCTCAGCATGAAACATGCCCTCCAGTGAGGACTTACGAGGCGCCAAGCGATGACGCGCGCGGGGCTCGCGTCATTGCCACGCGAGCCCGCCCGTTCAGGGCTTCTCGATCGTCTTTCCTGTGGGGAGACCGAGCGGAGAGGATGCTGCGAAAATGCAATCCGTCCCGGTCCGAGTGCAACGCGAGGGCGACCTTCCCTGGCACTGCAGCGTTGCCTGACACTGGGTCGCGGGGGCGACCCTCGACAGACGGTGGCAGAAGACTTCCGGCCTCTAGCCTTGAGCCACCGCAAGCAACCTGCCACATCCCGGACCACCGTGAAAAGAAAAAATTCACGCCGGGAGAATATTTCTTTGGGCCCCCTCCAGGGCCGTCTGCTTCCTCACATTCCGTGGACATTCGGCTGCGCGAACCGGAGCCATATCCACGACGCGCTCCGCCGCCGGCACGGCGGATCGACCGCCCCCACCTGCGCTCAAACGCATTGCCTCGTGCACGATGCACGCACGATGCCTCCATGGCGGGCGTGATGCGCGCGCGCGCCGCCCAAGTCGTTGACACTCGCCGAGCCGGCGCCCTATCATCCCTCGGGCTCAAGGACACCCAACGTTTCTCGTGGCCGTCGGAGGCTCGGGCCGCCTGCCCACTCCCCTTTCCCGCGGCTCCGGATTCGGAGACGCCACCCGGACGCGCCAATACCGTCGTGGTCCGCCCCGGGGCATGGAAGCAGACGGGTTGCGAGCACGCTTCAGCGCGCCGCCACGTCCGGCAGGGAGATGGAGGTAGTCTCATGACCGCAGTCCCCCTCGAACGCGACTTGGTGCTCCGCAAGGCGGTGGCCTTGGGCGCCAGCGACATCCTCCTGACCGCGGGTC
>VBPB01000271.1 GCA_005893365.1 Candidatus Eiseniibacteriota bacterium | reverse complement strand
CAGACTTCGTGGCGAAACACGCACCCGCACGTCGGGCAGTGTCGGGGTCCAACAGCCGCAACGTGCTCGCACGAGCGCCGGCGTCGTCCGAGATCGTAGACCGCCTAACAGGCGCACGCAGCCGGCGCGCAAAAGGCATGCGCGAGGCTGATGCGCGCGTTAGGCTTCGTGGGAAGGACGTGATGAGACCCGGGCGACGGGAGCTTCCAGCGACGCCGGAAGCGTGGCTTGAGGAAATCCGGGCGGCCTACGCAGACGCTCGAGAGGCGGTTCCATTCGGACCAGTCGTCGGTCATCGTTTTGACGAGGCGGAGCTCTTCCACCTCGCTCCGGCCGTGGCCTTGAAATTCCGGAGCCTGCCTGCTCGCGCCGCGACGCTGAAGCGCGCGACCGATGCGGCGCTGGCCAGCTACGTCGCGAACCTTGCCGGCCAGGGTTCGGCATTGTCAGATCCGCGGCTGGCCTTTGGCTTCTGCTATCTGGCGAGTCACTACGGGCTCGGGCTTGTTGAGATGCCAGCGGTCGAGTCCGCGATGGAATTCCTCGAACGCAACGTTGAGCTGCTGAACGAGAGCGATAAGCCTTAAGCCTGACTTGCACGTGAACCTGCCGGCGGCTTGGCGCGCGCTGTGCGGATGCAGGGGCCGTGGCAGGCCGGCCCGCCGGCGGGCGAGCGAGCCAGGGTGGCTCTGAGGCGGGCGCGTTCGGGAGCGGCCACCGAGCCGAACGTCTGCACGCACACGATCACCCCCGGCACCGCTTGGTACTCGCCGACGGCCGCCTGGACGTAAGCAACTGCCCGTTCGCTGCGCTCCAGCGCGACACGCCCGCCCTTATCTGCGGGATGACGGGCGCGGGCCGGAGGCAGGAAGCGCGCGGGAGGCGCATTCCGGCGGCCGGGACGAGGCATTCCCGCTATCCAACCCGGCCACCAGGGCGTATCGTCGGGAGACGGACGCACCCCCCGCGCCCGCCATCACTCGGCCGGTGCGCGCCCAACCCCTGGGCGACGAGCCGCCGACGCACGCTGGGAGGCCGCCCATGGCCGCCATCTTGACCGAAGTCGATACGCTCGTGACGATCACCGTCACCCCGCCGAGCAGTCAGACGGGCGGGAACTGGACGCTCACCTACTTCCCGCGGCGCTGGAACGAGACGGTGCTCTACCACACGCCGCAGAACGGGAACCCGAAGCCCAATCTGCCCCGCACGGTGAACTGGGAGGTGAATGGCCTCCAGAGCGGCCAGACACTGGAGATGCAACCGAAGCCGTCGAGTGCCGCCAGAGGTCGTCTCAAGGGGACGCACAAGATCGTCGGGCCAGAGAGCGCCTACCGGAGCCCGCAGGCGGGGCCGGATACCGATCCCAGCCGGCGGATCGATTGCTGGGAGTACAGCCTCATCCTCAAGGACGCGAACAACAGGGTGCTGGCGCAGGTCGACCCCGACGTCATCATCGTCGAAGACCCCTAGAACCGTCCGTCGCGCGCCGGGCGGGCACGCGCCCGCTCAGCGCGCGTGGGCGGCGGCGAGGGCGATGAACCCCTGGGCATGCATGGCAGCGAAGGCCGCTCGGGAGGTTCAAGTGATCAGGCGCAACGATCCTTGTCCATGTGGCAGTGGTCGCAGGTTCAAGAGGTGCTGCCTGCTCAGGCCGCCTGGCCCGGGCAGCCGGACGGCCGGCGAGTTCCGGTTCGAGCCCGGAAGCTACGGAGGGCCGGGAGGCTACGTGCCCTCTCTGGCATGCTTCCGGGAGTGGACATCAGGCCAGAAGCATTACCGTTTGGTCCTGGCGAATCCATCGCACGTCGTCGACTCCGACCGTGAGGCCTTGGCACGTGCAACGGCCGATTTCAGCGAAGCATGCCGCGTCGACGACGCGAGCGGGTCCGTCGAAGCGATGGGGCGTCACCTCTCAGGGCGAGGGTACGTCATTGTTGAGAACTTCAAGGTCGTCGACCAGGACGCCTAACTTCTGCATTCACCGGTCGGAGGGCGCGTGACCCCAGCTTCACATCGGACTCCCCGTGACGACCTGAATCCGAAAGGGCCCACCCGCATGCCAACGACTCCGGACATCGATTGCGAGCAGATCCACCCGGTGCTGGCGGTCAGCGACATCCACGCCGCCGCCGACTTCTACGCCATGAAGCTCGGCTTCACGGTGGCCTTCACCCACGGCGACCCGCCGGACTTGGCGGGCTTGAACCTGGGCCACGTGCAGATGTTCCTCGAGAAGGGGACCCCCGCGCCGAAGGGGTGCTCGGTCTACTTCGTCGTCGATGACGCCGACGCGCTCTACGAGTTCCAGCGCGGGAACGGCGTCGAGGTCGTGCTGCCGCCGGGGGACCGGCCCTACGGCCTGCGCGACTACCGGGTTCGGGACCTTTACGGGCATGAGCTGTCCTTCGGGCACCGGCTCACCATCGAGGACGGGCCGCCGCTCGAGATCGAACGCGTCGACGTCCCGGTGCGCGTCGAGAAGCGGCTCGCCGCGCTGCTCCACGACCTCGCCGCGCACAAGCACATGAGCCTCAGTAGCTGTCTCGAGGAGATCCTGCTGCACACCTGTGAGCCGCTGGGCGACGGCGTCGCCAGCCCACACACCAAGCGGACGCTCGTCCACATCCAGGCGCTCAAGCGGAAGCACGGCATCGACTACGACTGCCACGCGAGCTATCGCTTCGTCGAGCGGTAGCGATCCCGGGCGCGCTTCGGGCACAAGGAGCAGCCGTGCCGGTGCTCTATCGAGAGGCCACGGTGGCCGACGTGCCGGCGATGGCTCGGAGCCGGCTCGGCGACGCCGCGGCGGGTCGCGCGGACGAGCGGATGGCCGCGTACCTCGAGCGGAAGCACCACCCGCAGCAGGCGCTGGAGCCACGCGTCGCCTACGTGGAACGACATCCGTCTCGTCGCCGCCGGCGGCTCCTGACCGCGCCGCGACGGAGGGTGGTGCGATCCGCGCGCGAGCTCGGGGCCGCCCCCCTTCAGGCACCGCGCAGCACGAAGTTGAAGCGCCCGTCCTGGCCGCGATCCGTCTCGCTCGTCACCATCAGCAGATCCGGGCGGAAGAGGAAGTCCCGCCGGTTGCGCGCCTCGCCCGGGAAGTAGAGCTGGGTGGTGAGCACCCGCCCGCCGCGCGCCTGCACCTTCACGTGGAAGTGGCGCGTGCGGCCCGGGTAGAGCCCGGGGACGATGGTCTCGAGCCGGTAGCGTCCGTCGGCGTCGGTGAACTGGTGGCCGCGCAGCCTAAAGCCCTGGTTGTCGTACTCGCCCGAATCGTCCGCGTGCCAGAAGTCGAGCAGCGCCCCCGCGACCGGCTGGCACCCGCGCGTGACCACGCGCCCGGTGAGCACGATGCGCGTGCCGCTCATCCCCGGCTCGAGCAGTGAGGTGCGCTCCGGCGAATGGGGCGTGAAGAACGGACCCTCGGTCTCGGCCGGCGTGGGCTCGTCGTCGTCGCCGCAGTCGGGCGTGGGGCTGGCTTTGGGCTGCTTGCGCGCGGCGGTCGAGCCCGGCGTCGAAGCGGCGAGCAGGGTCGCCGCGGCCGCGTGATCGTCGATGCCGAGGGCGCGCAGGCCGGCGAACCAGGCGGCGGGAAGCGCGAGCAAGATCTGAAGGAAGCGGCGGC
>VBPB01000270.1 GCA_005893365.1 Candidatus Eiseniibacteriota bacterium | reverse complement strand
GCCGCCGGCGACCGTCTCTACTACGTGACCCCGTACATCGAGGGCGAGACCCTTCGCGAGCGTATCGACCGGGAGCGGCACCTGGCGCTCGAGGACGCCCTGCGACTGGCGCGGGAGATCGCGAGCGCACTCGGGTACGCCCATCATCGGGGGCTCGTCCACCGCGACGTCAAGCCCGAGAACATCCTACTCTCGGACGGTATGGCGCTGGTCGCGGACTTCGGCATCGCGCGCGCCACGAACGTCAGCCATGAACGGCGTCACACGACGGCGGGGACCGCGATCGGGACCCCGCCCTACATGGCCCCCGAGCAGATCACGGGGAGCCCGGAACTCGACTGCCGGGCGGATCTCTACAGCCTCGGCTGCGTGCTGTTCGAGATGCTGGCCGGCGCGCCGCCCTTCACCGGACCGGATGAGAGCCTCGCCTATCAGCATCTGAGCGTCACGCCCCGGGCGGTTTCGGAATTGCGGCCGGGACTGCCTGCGCGGGTCTCGGCCACGGTCGCAAAGGCGCTCGCGAAGTCGCCGGCCGATCGATATGCCACCGCGGCCCGTTTCGCCGAGGCGCTCGCCACCGCGCTCGTCGACGCTCCGGAGACCGCCGTGACGGAGCGGTCGAGGCGGCCGCCGAACAACCTGCCGGCCGAGCGCACCAGCTTCGTCGGCCGCGAACGGGAGCTCGCGGAATGTGAGCGCCTGTTTGAAGACACCAGGCTCCTGACGCTCACGGGGATGGGGGGGTGTGGCAAGACGCGACTCGCGCTCAAGCTCGCGGAGAAGTGGCTCGACCAACAGCCGGACGGCGTCTGGTTCGTCGATCTGGCGCCGCTCACGGACGAGAGTCGCGTCGCCGAGACGATCGCGGTCGCCCTGGGTGTCCAGGAGCACGCCGCAAGCTCGCTCGAGAGCCTCCGCCTCCACGTCCGTGGCAAGCGACTGGTCGTCGTGCTCGACAACTGCGAGCACCTCCTGTCGGCTTGCGCGACCGCCGTGAACGCCCTGCTCGACGCCGAGTCAGTCGTACGGGTTCTCGCGACGAGCCGCGAAAGCCTTGGGGTCACCGGCGAGCGCCTGTTCGCCGTCCGCCCCTTGGAGGTCCCGCCGACGGGCGCGGCGGGCGACGCCACGCGGGTGGAGTCGTCCGAGGCGGTCCGCCTGTTCGTCGAACGCGCGGGCCTGGCGCAGCCTGGGTTCACGGTGACCACTCAGAACGCGGAGGCCCTCGGCGAGATCTGCCGCAGGTTGGACGGAATCCCGCTCGCGATCGAGCTGGCGGCCGCGCGAATCCGGATCCTCTCGGTGGATCAGATCCGCGCCCGGCTGGACGATCGCTTTCGACTGCTCACCGGCAGCAGCCGGACCGCGCTGCCACGGCACCAGACGCTTCAAGCGACGATCCAGTGGAGCTACGACCAGCTGTCGGCCGACGAGCAGCGTCTCTTCCGCGGCCTGGCGGTGTTCGCCGGAGGCTGGACGCTCGCGGGCGCCGCGCAGGTCGCGGGCGACGGCCGGGACGAGTTCCAGGTGATCGACCTGCTCGCGCGCCTCGTGGACAAGTCGCTCGTGATCGTCGAGCGGGAGCACGATGGCGAGCCCCGCTACCGCATGCTCGAGACCGTTCGGCAGTACGGGCAGGAGCGTCTCATCGAATCCGGCGAGGCGGAGGCCCCTCGTCACCGGCATCTCGGCGAGTTCCTGGCCCTGGCCGAGCACGCCTACGCGGAACGGTACCTTCGCGAGGGGCGCTGGACCTCGCGGCTCGAGCTCGAGAACGGTAACTTCCGTGCGGCGCTTGCCCACGCGCGTGGGACGGATGCCGAGCGGTATCTCGCCCTCGCGGGAGCCCTCGCCTGGTACTGGCTGGGACTCTCTCACCTCCACGAAGGTCGTGAGCACTTGACCGCCGCGATCGCGAGCGCCAACCCGGAGCCCCCTCGACCGGCGCGAGCGCGCGCGCTCGTGGGAGCGGGGAACATCCTCGCGTGGCAGGGCGAGGCGAAGGCGGGTCTGCCGTGGATGGAGGAGGCGATTCGGATCTGGCGCGCTCTCGGCGATGCGCGGGAAGCCGGTCTGGCGATCGAGACCCTCGGCTGGGCCCAATTCACCGCCAGCGACGATCTCGCGGCTCGGGCCACATTCGAAGAGTGCCTGCGGATCCAGCGTGAATCCGGTGATCCCATCCTCGTGAACCGCGCGAGGGTCGGTCTCGCTCAGGTGCTCACGGCCCTTCACGAGATCGGGCGGGTGCGGCCGATGGCGCGCGAGATCATCGCGTTCTCGGCCTCCACGGAGGATGCGCGGAGCGAGCACCTAGGCTGGCACTTTCTCGCCGATGCCGCATTGATCGAAGGGAAGTGCGAGGAGAGCCTGGGGCACTATCAGAGAAGCCTCGAACTGGCGCGGCAGACCGGGGATCGGGTCGAGACGAGCTTCGAGATCCAGGGAATCGGCATGTCGCTCGCCGGTCTCGGGCACGCGGCGGCCGCGATGCGTCTCGCCGCGGCGGCGCGAGCCGAATGGGATCGTGTCGGTGCCGACCTCCATGTGCGGTTCTGGGACGAGCTGATGGACCAGTACTTCGGCCGTGCGCGCAAGGAACTGGGGCCGGCCCCCGCCCAAACGGAGTGGGAGCGAGGGGCTCGGATCCCGTTCGACGAGGCCGTCACGATCGCGCTGGCGGCGAGCGCCGGTCCACAAGGAGCCGACCCCGCGTCCGGCTGATCCCGGGAGACCCCCGCTGCGCTCGAATGTACGGTCGCGTCGCCTACGGTGTCAGGACGTTGCTCGTGCCGTGCCGTGGAACACACTGCGGGAACCGCGGGACGCGCGGCCGCAGCGGGCTCATCGCGGTGACCGCCTTGAAGTGGTGGTGCAGCCCGGAGGTACTCATTCCGAGCTGTCGGGCGAGACTGGAGATGCGGAGACGCTTGTCGTAGCCCTTGCGGACCAGCTCGATGGCCTTGGCGATTCGGTGTGCGCGGCCGGCGCTCAACGCGATTTGGCACAGCCTGCCACCCTGCTCTCCGAGCGCCAGTCGGTACACGATTTCGCGGATCGCGAGGGCGCCAGCGCGGTGTAATCACGCGGCGCATCGACGAGTCGAACGAGTCGCACCACGCTGTCGAGGAGAGCAGCGTCGAGCTGGCTCACGGCCATGGCCTTGATCGCTCGACTGGCCGGTGGGGCGAGCAAGCCGGTCTCTATCAGGACCGCCGTGACGAGCCCGGGTTCGAGGCCGATACGAACAGAAAGGTAGGGGCGCTCCTTCGTCCCTTCGCCCCGCTGCCGATCTGGTAGCCCGCCTCGCGGAAGCTCCGATAGCGCATCCGCGCTCGATTGGTGATCAGGTAGCGCTGGGGTCCTCAACCGCCTGGCGCATGGCCGCGCTGCGCTGGTGGGTTCCCAGGAACCGGAGCCCCGCGATCGCTTCGTCCACCGGGTCGTCCCACAGCCGGTCCAGTTGCTCCCGGCGCCACTGCGCCGCGCGCTCCGTCCCCTCCCCATGGCATCCGGGCGGTCAGCCTCACGTGCTCCTTGGTGTAGTACCAGTCCAGGATCTCCACCCGGCGCGGCGACTGCTTGGCGGCCAGGTTCCAGGTTCAAGGCGCCCCGTCGCCCAGCACCACCACTTCCCGGCGCTCATCGATCCCCGCCGCGCGCGCCCGCGGCCACAGCAGCGCCCCCAGCGCCTCCGGCCCCCACGCACCGCCACCACCCGCCGGGCCATCAGCTCGCGGGGGGCGGGACTCGACTCGACCCGGTCGCGAGCCCG
>VBPB01000269.1 GCA_005893365.1 Candidatus Eiseniibacteriota bacterium | reverse complement strand
GCGCACCTGCTCGTCGATCGCAATGGCCTGCGCGATCCCGACCCGCGCGGCGCGCTGCGCCTCGGCCGCGGCCATCACCTCGATCTTCTTCGCTTCGCCCTCGCCCAGGATCCGGGTGCGCGCGCCCTCGGCGGTGGCCAGGGTCTGGATCTTGGTCGCCTCCTGCTGCGCCCGCGCCAGATCGGCTTTGCCCGAATTGGACTGCACCTGGATCGACAGCTCCGATTCCGTGATCGAGGTCTGCTGCTTGGCCCGGGCTTCCGCCTCGCGCAGCTCGCGCTCCTTCACCGCGGCCTGCTCCTGCCGGTTGTAGGTCTCGACCTGCTCGGTGGCGATCTGGCGCGAGCGCAGCTGGATCAGGATCTGCTCGATCTGGGACCCCGAGGCGCCCGCGGTCGGCGTGCCGATCAGCACCTCCTGCAGCTCCAGGTTGTACTCGGCGAACTTGGCCTTCATCTGCTCGCCGGCGATCTGCTGGATCGCGCTCCGGTCCTGCAGCAACTGGATGAGCGTGCGGGTCTGCCCGACGTTCTTGAAGTAGGCCGACACCATCGGGTCGAGCGTCTGCTCGACCAGGCGCTTGATGTCGCCGAAGCGCTGGATCACCAGCGGCGCCTTGCGATAGTCGATGTGCACGACCACCGACAGCGGCAGGGACGGCTCGAAGGCGTCCTTGGTGATGAGCGCCACCTCGGAGAGGTTCTCGTCGTACTTGTGGGAGCCGGATTCGGTGCGGTTCCACTTGAGGATGAAGTTGGTGGTGGGGACGCCGATGATCTTGCCGGCGTCGGTGTTGAAGGCGTACTTGCCGGGCAGCAGGGGCACGCTCCACACGCCGCGCTGGCCCTTCTTCACCAACTCGCCGTGCTTGTAGTCATCCCCCGAGAGATCGACTCCGGTCTCGCCCGTGTACGAGACCACCACGCCGACGCTGCCCACGTCGACCACGCTCTTGGGGATCGTCTCCACCGTCGCGAACAGCCGGTTGATGAAGTAAGTGCCCTCGACCAGGACCTGAAGCTGGCGGCCGCGCATGCCGCCCGCGGCGAGGAAGCGCTCGGGGTCTTGGAAGCTATTGTGATAGGTCTCGCGGTTGGAGACATCGTCGCCGACCGAAGAGGCGATGATCTGGCCGGGCGGCAACGACGGTCCGTCGTGGACGGTGACGATGCCCATCAGGTCGTCGGTGCCCTTGATGACCACCGGTGAGAATCCGTGCCGCTCGGCGATCAGCTTGGCCATATTCGCGAACAGCACGGACTCCAAGCGGTCGAGCGGCAGGGAGTAGACCCGGTCCTCGGTCAGCACCGTGAACAGCGCGAGATTGATGGCGTAGGTGCCCTCGCGCAACACCTTGCGCTGGGGCCCGCGCTGCCCGCCGCCGGTGAGGAACCCGGTGGCGTCCTGGAAATCGCTGGCCGTGAGGTTGGAGGCCAGGGCCTGGGCCGGCGGGAGCTGCTGCCCGTCGCGCGCGTACACGTAACCGATCCGGCCCTGCGGGATGGTGACGAGCGGCGCCATGTGGACGCTGAACTGGAACGGCATCCGGTAGTGGAGGCCACCGCGCAGCAGCTTGGGCTGGAATCCCGCCTCTTGCTTGAGCGCGATCACACCGCTCTCGATCGAGCCGCGACCGCTCAGGCGCTTCTCGACGATGCCGACCTTGGTGTTGGGGATCCAGCGAATTCCGAGCAGCAGGATCACGACGACGATCGCTGCGAGCGAGAGGAGGACCGGCGACGCGAACGGCATGGCACTCGACCTGCCTTTCCACGGACAGGCGGCGACCGGGGGCCGCAAGCGCGGCGAATCTCCGGATCGGCGCGGACCTTCCGGGGAGGCGCTCGCGGGTTGCGAGCGCGCTCCCCCGAACGGGACACAGGATACTACGCGGCGACGCCCTGCGCCGTTGCACGGCCGGCCGGCGTGGCCTCAACCAAGGGCCGCCTCCTGGTCGGGTCGGCCAGCGACGTACCGTGCATGGAGGATCTCCACGGCGTCCGTCGTTGCGCGACGCTTCTTGCTGGCCATCCTCATGTCTCCTTGTGCGGGTGGCGCCCCGCCTTCTCGGAGGCCGGCAACCGGCAGGTCCACTCGGCCCCCGCCCCGTCAAGAACGCTTGCTGCCCGCCTACCTCCTGGCTCGAGTGCCAGCCGAAGCGGCCTGCGGGTGATCGTCCACCACGCGAAGGTGCCCGATGCGGCGCGAATGAGGCGGCCGGGGCACGATCACAATCCTGACGTCCTGACCGAGCGCGTTGAGGAAACGAAAGAGCCGGTCAGAAGAAAAGCCGCGAAGCCGCCCGCGTACCAGATCCGAGACGCTTGGCTGGTCGATACGGAGGATCTCGGCCGCCCTCGCTTGTGTCAGCCCTCGCTTCTCGATGATGACCGCGATCCGGGCAGCGATCTCGGACTTGACGAGCAACTCATCACTCTGTCCAAGCCCGATGTCCTCGAAGACATTCCCGCTGCTCCGCTCGACCGGGATCTCGGTCTTGGCCCCTCGCCTATTCGCCCGACTTGCTCCAGATCGCATGATCTTGCTCGGCCCGTCTGAGCCGCTCCTTGATGAGATCCAGATCCTTCTGGGGTGTCTTGATGGCCTTCTTCGACTTCTTCTGAAAGACGTGAAGCACGTAGACTGCGTCGGTGAACTTCACGGTGTAAACGGCGCGGTAGGTGTCCCCGTCGAAGTCTTCGACGAGCTCGAGTACGCCTGCTCCTCCGTAACCCCTGAGCGGCTTCGCGTCCTCGTGCTTCCTTCCCAGCTGAGCGATGAACAGCGCATGACCGATGATGTCCTTCACCGGCTCCGGGAAACCCCTCAGGTCCTTCCTGGAGGAACCAAGCCAGAATAGCGGCTTCGTTGTCTGCTTCCGGATTATGGCTCTTTTGCCATATCGGCGCAAGGACGTCCTTAGTTGAGGCACACGCGCGCGAGCCCGTCACGGCCGAGTCGCGGCCGCTTCCTCCCCCGAACAGGTCGGGCACAGCAACTGAGCCGCGGACGAGGCCCGCAAGCGCGTCGTCGGTTGCCGGCACGATTCGCAGCCGGGAGGTTCGAGACGTTCTTGCAGCCCATCGTAGGCGAGGATCAGGGTGCGGGTCACCGATCCGCGGTCGAGCAGCAGCTTGAAGAACACCTTGGGCTGCCAGAGACATCGCACGCTCGCCAAGCGGGCGCGGGTGCGGATCCCGTAGGTCTCGCCAAGCTCCCGCAGCTTGCGCTCCCGCTCACGGTGGGCGGCGTCCAGCTTCGGTGCGAACCCGTCCGTCCTGGCGGCATCGTCCACGGCGGCCGCTTCGTGGGGTCCTGCGCCCTCACGACCCACCACCGCCGCCGCCCGTCGCCGCTCGCGATCACGGCGCCGTTCGAGGCCCTCGATCGCCTGCGCGTAGTACTCGCTGATGCGCGCGAATTCCACCGCGAATCGCTTCTGGACGCGGACCTGCTGGCGCGCCGCGTCCTCCGTCACCAGATGCCGCAGCGCCCGACGTGCCGTTTCGTAGGCCGTTTCCACGGAGACCCGCGGCACCTCGGGCAACGGTGGATCGGCGGATTCCGCGACGGATAGCTCAGGCAGCTGTGCCGCCAGCCCGAGGTCGACATGGCCCGAGAACAGACTCACCGGCACGACGTAAACCCGCTCGCGGCGCGCCTCGGAGAGAAAGGTCACCTTGAAATCGAACTGGGCGGTGCCCGAGAGGAGCACCTCGGCCTCGTCTTCCTGGTACCGCGTGCGGCAGTTCGAGAAGCGCAGGGTCCGCTCCGCCTCCTCGCGCAGCCCCTTCCGCTTGAGCCGCCCCGAGGGCAGGTACCCCGAGGCCACCGTGCCGCGTCGGGCGGCAAACGCGATCAGGGTATCCATGAACGGGCTGCCCAACGTCGCCGGCTCGGCGTCCTCGCCGGCGGCATCGTCGCCGACGGCGAGGCTCAGCCACGAACGGCCGCCCGCGACGGCTTCCAGCGCCGACGGGAGCAGGACATCCAAGCGACCCGGTACCGGGGCGTCCACCACGCCCCCGGCGCGCTCGACGCAGCTCCGGGCGAACTCGAGCAGGTCGGGCAGCGTGCGATCGGAGTCGACCACCGTCATCGCTCCGTCACTCCTCGACCGCGAAATCCTGGGCGAAGAGGGCCTCGTCGTAGGCCCGGCTTTCCAGGTAGCGCTGCTGCGCGTTCACCAGCCGCTCGCCGAGCTGGGCGAACCGCGTCTCGGCCGCTGCGTCCGTTTCGGCGCCGGCCCACACGTCGAGCACGATGTCCTCGAATTCGCGCTCCTCCTCGAGATTCCCCAGGATCTCCCCGATCTCGCCGACCACCAGCTCGAACATGTTGATCTTGCGGTCGAGCACCTCGAGGATGTGGCCCTCGAGCGTGCCCGCGGCGGCGAGGTTGAAGATCGCGACCGGCTGGGTCTGGCCGATGCGGTGCACGCGACCGACGCGCTGCTCGATCCGCATCGGATTCCACGGCAGGTCGTAGTTGACGATGGTGTGGCAGAACTGGAGATTGCGCCCCTCGCTGCCGACGTCGGTCGAGATCAGGACGCGCCGGTCGCGGGCGAATGCTGCGATCGCGGCGTCTTTATCGGCGGCGCTGAGCGTGCCGTTGAAGACCGCCCGAACGCCTGGGTCTCGAGATACTGGGTGAAGACGAGGACCTTCTCGCCCGGTGGGATGCGGGTGCGCATCAGGTCCACCAGCGCCACGGCCTTGCCCGAGACCTCGACCCGAGCGGCCAGATCGACCAGCGCGCCGAGCGCGGCGCGCCCGTCGGCGGTCGGGCTCTTCTGCATCATCGTCGCGAGCGTGGCACGGACCGCGGCCGCGCTGCTTCCCGCCTCGGCCTGCAGGGTCCGCAGCGCCATGCGCCCGCCCTGGGCATCGGTCGGCCGGCCGTAGCCCGCGCGCACCAGGCGGGTGACGCCATCGTAGAGCGCCCGCTCCGGCGGCGTGAGCACGATCGGAAGGGTCGCGGCCTCACGCGGCGGCAAGCGCAGGCTCACCTGGCTGCGGGTGTTGCGCACCATCACGTCCATGAGCAGCTCGCGGAGCTTGGTGCGGTTGCGCGGCCGCCGCGGATCGTGGCGTTCCACGAACTCGCGCCGGAAGTCCGCCGGGCTCTTGAGCCGGCCGGGCGATAACAGCGTGATCAGGTTGAACAGCTCGTCGAGATCGTTCTGCGCCGGGGTCGCCGTCAGGAGCAGCAGGTGCTTGCTCTTGAGCTGGTTGACGAACTTCCAGCTCCGGCTGGCGCGGCTCCGCAGGTGGTGCGCCTCGTCGACGATGATCAGGTCATAGGGAACGCGTTGGATGCGCTCGGCGTGCTTCGGCGATTTCGCGGTGTGGATCGAGGCGATGACGCGCTCGCAGCGTTCCCAGGCCTCGGCGCCGTGGCTCCGGAACTCGGGATCCTCGAGGGTCGTGAAGGGAATCGCGAACTTGTCGAGCATCTCATCGCGCCACTGGCTCACCAGCGATGGGGGCGTGAGCACCAGGACACGACGCGCCAATCCCCGGATCGCGTACTCCTTGAGCACCAGGCCGGCCTCGATCGTCTTGCCGAGACCGACCTCGTCGCACAGCAGCGCCCGACCTCTCATGGTCCGCATCACCTGGCGGGCGGTGTTGAGTTGGAACGCGTAGTGATCGACGCCCCGCAGCAGCGGCGGGCACAGCAGGACTTCGAAGCCGCTGAGCAGCGAGAGCCGCTGCGCCGTCTGGTTGAGCCGGTAGTCCTCGGGCGGGTCGTAGTGCCGCTGGTCGAGACGCTCGAGGAGCCCGCGGTCTTCCGGCTCGAACTCGAGCGCCGCGGGCGGCGGCAGGTAGCTCGTCAGCAGTCCGGGGTCGGGATCGGCGGCGCCCGGCCCTGGTCGCTCGCCGGGCGCGAACGGCGTGGCCCCAGCGGATGCGCCGCGAGCGGTGCGGGCGCCTTCGGACTCGCGACCGGCCGAGGCCTGGCCCGCCGCCCGCTCGGCGGCCGCATTCCGGAGATGCGCGCGCGCCTCCCTGATGGTCCTGAGATCCGCGGGTGCCAGGGGGCGTCCCGCCTCTTCGAGGAGAGCCGCCAGGGCCAGGAGAGGCTGGGGATCCGACCCGCGCGCCTTCCGAAGCGCGAGGGCCACGCGAGAGCCGATCGTCCGCCACAGCTCCGCCGCGCGTCGATAGCGACGGAGGGCGTCCTCGCGCTCCCGGCGCAGCTCGCGGCGAGCCTGCTTCGCTTCCGCAAGCTGCAGCCCGCCCTCGTAGTCGAGACCCAGGCCGGAGAGCCTCGAGGCTTCACGAATGAAGGTCTCGCAGTCGGCCAGATCCGCTTCGAGCCACTTGGGCGCACGCACGCTCTGCAAGGTCTCGATCTTGCTCCTGGCGTCCTCGAGGAACCGCTCGGCCAGTGAGCGCAGGGCGCGCGCCGTATCGACCGCCGGGGCAGGAGGATCGCCCGGCGGGACAGGAGGATCGCCCGGCTGGGCGGACACGGGGTCGACCGCCCCGATGGGCAGGTCAAGCTGCTCGGGCCTCACGCTTCCATCCCTGGGCAGCCTCGCACGGGAGCAAGACATTCGGGGGGCCGGACCTGGCCGCGCCGCGCCAGCATTCGACACGCGGACGTTCGCGCATTCCCACGGCGAATGCAAGCCCTCAGGTCTGGTGGGCTCCACCGCCGGGCGGTAGAATCGCGACCATATGACGGACTATCGCCACGCATCGGGTCTGGCTCGGCCGCCCGAGGAAGATCCCGCATGAGTCCCAGTGTTTACGGCATGCGCCTCGATGGCATCTCCGCCCATGCTCCGGAGCAGGCGTGGAGCAATGCCCGCGTCGCGGCGCGCCTGCGCCTCGAGCGCATGCGGTTGCGCAAGGCCAGCGGCGGCCGGCTGAGCCCGGAGCAGGCCAAGCTGTTCGAGACCAGCGACCGCTGGGTGCGCAGGTTCGTCGGCTTCACCGAGCGGCGCTTCTGCCGCGACGGCGAGGGCACCATCGACCTGGCGGCGCGCGCCGCGCGTCAGCTCTTCGAGCGCTCCGGCCTCGCCTCCGGCGATGTCGACGCCATCGTGGTCGGCAGCGTCACCCCCTCCTACCTCTACAGTCCCCCCGACGCCGCGATGCTCCAGCACGAGCTGGGCATCCCGGTCTGGCGGGGACCGGCGCCACGGGAGATCGTGGGCGCCGATGTCTCGCTGGCGTGCAGCGGCTGGGTGACCTCGCTGATGTTCTGCTACGCCCTGATCCGCGCCGGGCTGGCGCGGCGCATCATCCTGATCGGCGCCGACCGCATGAGTGCGGCGATCAACTGGCGCGACCGCAGCTTCGCCACCGTCCTGGGCGACGCGGGCACCGCCACGCTGTGCACCGCGGTCCCCGAGGCGGAAGACTGGTTCTCGCCGTCGCAGTTCTGGAGCTGGCTCGACGGCAGCCAGGCGGAGGTCATCCGCGCGACCGCCGGCGGATCGCGACAGCCCGCCCCCTCCCCGCCGGAGGTCGATGCCGGTGCCACGCGGCTCGCGATGGATGGCGCCGCAGTTCGCAAGATCCTCGTCCCCTTCGTCGGCGGACCCGCGATCGACGCCGCCCTGGCCAAAGCCAACTGGAAGCTCGAAGACTTGGACCTGGTCACGCTGCACGAGGCCAACCTCACGCTCAACGAATCGATCGTGAAGACCTGGCGCGAGCGCGGGCTGCGCGGCCAGGTGCTCACCGCCGGGGGCCGGTTCGGCAACACCACCAGCGCCTCGATCCCGCTGGCGCTGGCGCTCAACCCCGAGGCGCTCTCGATCGGCAAGCGGTTCGGCCTGTTCGGCTTCGGTGGCGGGCTGTCGGCCTGCTTCGCCTTCGGCACCATCCGGCACCCGCTCCCGACCTGGAGCAATCAGGCCTGAGCCCGGCCGCGAACGGCGGGCTCGCGAGCCGCCTCCGCGCCCGCTTGTGCTGGGCGCCGCGACGCTCTTAGCATGCGGCTCGCCCCACGTCCCTCGCGCCCTGGAGGTCCCTGTGCCCGCGTCCCCAGCCACCGCCGGTCCGCAGCTGCAGATCGCCGTGTTCATCGACTTCGAGAACATCGCGCTGGGCCTGCGGGATGCCAGCGCCCCCTTCGAGGTGCGGCGCATCCTCGACCGGCTGCTGGAGAAGGGCAAGGTCATCGTCAAGGTGGCGTATGCCGACTGGAACCGGTTCCGCAGCCACACCCAGAGCCTGCACGAGAACGGTATCGAGCTGATCGAGATCCCGCGGCGCGAGTCCACCGGCAAGAACTCGGCGGACATCCGGCTGGTGGTGGACGCCATGGACCTGAGCTGGAGCAAGGAGCACATCGACACGTTCGTGATCGTCTCCGGCGACAGCGACTTCTCGCCGCTGGTGGCGAAGCTCAAGGAGAACGGCAAGCACGTGATCGGCCTGGGGATGAAGAAGTCCACCTCGCCGCTGCTGGCCAACGCCTGCGACGAGTTCATCTACTACGAGAACCTCGAACACGGCATCGAGCCGGCGGAGGCCAACGCAAAACCCGCCCACGACCGGGATGCGGCCTTCCGCCTGCTCGGGGACACCGTGCGCGCGCTGCAGCGCGAGAACTTCGAGGTGATCCAGGCGTCGCTGGTCAAGGACACCATGAAGCGCAAGCGTCCCGCCTTCTCGGAGGCCGCCCTGGGTTACGGCAGCTTCAGCGAACTGCTGGAGGAGGCGCAGGAGGCCGGCATCGTGACGCTGCGCAAGGACGAGCGGAGCGGGACGTACATGGTGACCGGCGTGGCGAGCGAGCGGCGGCGGCGGCCGCGGAGCCCGCGGGCGTGAGAGGCGGGCAGGGCTGGGCGGGCGGCGGGCTCGGCCGGGTGGTGGGCG
>VBPB01000266.1 GCA_005893365.1 Candidatus Eiseniibacteriota bacterium | reverse complement strand
GCGGCGCACGCGCTGGGCGTGATCCATCGCGACATCAAGCCCGAGAACCTGATCGTCGACCCGACCGGCCAGCTCAAGATCATGGACTTCGGCATCGCCCGCGCCCTGCACGCGGGCGGCGCCGCGGCGGAGGGCGGGCTCTCCGGCACCCCCGGCTACCTGGCCCCGGAACAGCTGGTCGGACAGACCGGCGATGCGCGCAGCGACATCTACGCGGTCGGCGTGGTGCTCTACGAAGCGCTGGGTGGGCGCCGGCCGTTCCTGGCCGTGGACATCAACGAGCTGGCCTACCGCGTGGCCAACGAGGCGCCGCCGCCGCTGGGCGAGGTGGCGCCGGAGGTGCGCCCCGAGGTGGCGCGCCTGGTGATGCGCTGCCTCGCGCGCGATCCGGCCGCGCGCCCGGCGGACGCCGCCACGCTCGAGCGCGAGCTGGGCGAGCTGCGGGCATGAGCGCCGGGTCCGGATACACGCTGCTGGTCCTGGCGGGGCTGCTCATGGCACCGGGTCCGGCGGGTGCGCTCGCGAGCGTGCCCGACTCCACCGCCGGCGAGGCGACCGCCGAGTACTTCGCGCCCGCGGCCGGGCAGCTCGCCCGGCTCCACCTCGCTCCCTATGGCGACCTGCGCGCGCGCGGCGATGGGGTCCGTCACCGTCCGGGCGCGACCACCGATCTGAGGCGGACCCAGGCCACGCTGCGCGGCGGGCTGGCCTGGGCGCGGGCCGGGATCCCGCTGCGGTGGGAGACGGGAGCGCGGGCGTGCCTCGGCACCGATCGGCACCGCGACGCCTGGGCGCCGTTCCAGAACGAGGCCACCGACACGCTCGAGGCCGATCGCCTCGGGCTCGAGGTCTGGAGCCCGCGCAGAGACGCGCTCCTGCTCGGCAAGATGGTGATGCCGCTGCGGCTCACCGAGATGCTCTGGGACGGGGACCTGCGCCCGGTGGGGGCGGGCGTGCGCTCGCCGCTGGCCTGGTCCGGCCTCCCCGATCTGAGGCTCGCCGCCGGGTTCTTCCGCCGCGGGCGGTTGAGTGGCCCGGACGGGCAGGTGGCGGCCGCCCAGCTCCTCGCCGGGGTGGCGCAGGAGCATCGCCTGAGCGCCGAGGTCCTGTTCGCCTGGCTCGACTTCGGCGGGCTTAAGACCCTCGCGCGCGACGGGATCGGTCGCCAGAACCGCACCGTGACCGTCGCGGGAACGCCGGCCTATGCCGCGGCGTTCCGGGTGGCGGATCTCCAGGTGGGCGTGCGCACCAGCGTCGGCCGGGTGCCGCTCTCGCTGCTGGTGGACCTCGCCCGCAACACCACGACCGGGAAGGATCGCGACGGACTCAGGGCCCGGCTGGCCGCCGGGGGACCCTCGGCCCCGGCGGGCGCCGAGGTCGCCTGGGTCTACCAGCGTGTCGAGCGCGAGGTCGTCCCGGGGGCCTTCAACTCGGACGACTGGTGGTTCCACACCCGCATGCGCGGCAACCTGCTCTCGGTCGAGGTGGGCACCGGCTCGGCGGTGCGGCTGCGGGCGCAGGGGTTCCTGGAGCGCCGCGACGACGTGGCCCTCGCCACGCGCCGGCTGACCGTCGAGCTGCGAGCGCGGATCCCGGAGCGGTAGCGGGCCGGCCGCTCAGATCAGCCGGTGGGTGGTGAAGGTGATCTCGAGGCGCTCTTCGCCGCGGCGGATGGTGAGCCGATGGGTCTCGCCGTCGTGGCGGAATATCGGCTGCAGCCCCGAGATGCCCAACTCGGTGGCGGGCCGGCCGTCCACGCTCTCGATCAGGTCGCCTTCGCGCACGCCCGCCTCCATGGCCGGGGCGTCCGGCTGCAGCCACTCCACCTCCAGCGCGTGCGAGTCGGCCGGGCCCGGCCTGAGCCCCAGCCCGCTCATGTCGGCCTCGAGCGGCTCGCCGAGATGCGGGTTGGGTTCGAGGATCATGCGCTGGTGCGGGTAGTCGAAGATAACCGTGAAGCGCCGCAGGATCTCGCCGCCGATGTTGCCCACCGTGCCCTGGGCGCTGATGGTGCCGACGTCCGACATGCGCAGGGCCGCGACCGGCCGCTCGATCCGGATGTCGCCGAGCTCGAGCGCGGTGAGGCGGCCCATCAGGCTCTGCACCTGACCGCCGACGCCGCGGCCGCGGACCTGGATGGTCTTGGGGACCGCCTGGTCCACGTGGTGCTTGTGGACGAACGGCGCGGTCAGGATGAGCGATTGGCCGGACCCCGTGTCGATCACGAAGCGCCCCTTGATCGGGGCGTGACCCGGCACGGTGAGCCGGGCGGTGACGTAGGGCAGCCCATGCTCGAAGGTGAGCGGGAGGATGGTGCCGTGGCCCGAGTAGTGGAACGACTCGGCATCGAGGATGTCGAGCGTGTGGGCCGCGTAGTCGATCCGGGCCACGCAGCGGCTGAGCAGCGTCTGGCCGACGATGCCGTCCATGGCGCGGCTGGACTGGCGGACCATGTCGTCCATGGGGATGGTCGCCGACGGGCCCGAGAGCGTGACGCCGGGGAGTCGGAACGTGACCTCCGAGACCCGGCCCGAGGCGACCACGCCCCCCGCCCCGCGAGCCTGGGTGCTGCCCTCGCTCACGAGGCCGAGCCGGTCCGCCACGCTGGCGTTGACGACGTTCCCGCCGGCGCCGCTGTCGAGGACGATCCAGAGCGAGTCGGAGTCGTTGACGCGGCCGCGCAGGTAGATGTGGTTGCTGTAGAGGTCGAACGGGATGTCTTGGGCCCCGGCCTCGGGCGACAGCTCGAGTCGGGGAGCCACGGGCGCGGCCGGGGCGACGGGGGCCGGGGGTGGCGGCGGCTCATGGGGATCCTGAGGTGCGGCCGGCGACGCCAGTATGAAGAGGCTCGACAGGCCGGTGATCAACGCAGCGGCGGGCGTGAGGCGCATGCCATGGCTCCCGTGAGACGGTGGATGGCGGCAGGACGGCGCGAGCATACAGGCTGGACCATCGGTTGGACGACGGCGCGCCCGCGAAGGTTGCGAGCCGACCCCGCGCGGGTTCCGCACCCGACCTCCGCAGTTGGTGAGCGGCTCACGGTGCTTCCGCAGCGCACGGTCGCCCGCCGCGCCGGCTCGCCGCGCGCAACCCCATGGGGCGCTGCGCGCATCAGGCGCGCGACGCCGTCGCGGGATGTGGCATCGCGCATGCAATCCCTTGACGACAGATCTGCGGCTTCCGCATCGGCCCACTCACAGGGAGCAACGCTCCCACGCCATGCGCTCCCCGTGGACCGGCGCGGCGCCGCCGGGGTCCGGATACGGACGGGCCCCGGCGACCCACGCAAACACCTTGGTGCTCTTCGCCCTCGTCGAGGGGTGTCTGGCGGTGGAGGGGCCGCAGGGGCTTAGGCGCGGCGACCAGGAGCGCGACGGCCCCAGCCTCCACCGTCATGACCCGTCGCCTCGACGCGGTGGGCCGCCGCGACCTGCGATTTCGGCTTGGGGGAGTCGAGTCGGGGCCGCGGGCGGCCTATGCCCGGCCGATGCCCGCGCTGCGCGGCAGCCGGCGATTCTGATAGAATCTCCCTCCGCCGCGATGCGCCCGGGCCCCTGCCCAAGGGCCCGCACGCCCAACCCAACCGCCCCCGCGTCCCGGTCACCGGAGAGGATCGGATGTCGAAAGTCGCCGTCCTGCGCACCACGCCCGGGACCGTCGTCGAGGATTACGGCCGCCTGATGGACCTCGCGGGCTACCGCGAGACCCTGCCGTTCAGCGCCCAGACCTGCCTGCGCATCAACATCTCCTGGCACGTCTACATGCCGGCCTGCTCGACCACGCCGTGGCAGATGGATGGCGTCATCCGCAAGATGAAGGCCGACGGCTACGACGTCTCGCGCGACCTGATCGCGGCGCAGAACGACACCGTGGTGGTCTCGTGCCGCGAGGGCACCGTCCGCAACCATCTCGGGCCGGTGCTGGAGCACTATGACGTCCCGATCCAGTACCTGAGCGAGCCGCCCACCGAGTGGGTCCGCTACGAGCCCAAGGGCAAGATGCTGGTGCTCGACCGCGTCTTCGAGAAGC
>VBPB01000265.1 GCA_005893365.1 Candidatus Eiseniibacteriota bacterium | reverse complement strand
CCATCTCTACCACTGCCATCATCCAAGCGTCGTGCGCGTCATCGAGTTGGACAACGGTGACTGCGTGCGCACCTACCACTACCAGCACGGCCGCTGGGACGACGACGACCAGGACTGGGACGACGATTGAACGACGTGTGAGTTCGTGAGGACGCAGTCGGAGACGGGGAGCGTCCTGGACTGCGCGGATCGGACTCACCGAACACGACGGGCGGCGTCACTGAGACGCCGCCCGTTCGTGTGTCTTGCCGAGATCGAGTCCGGAGAGAGACCGGTCGATCAGGCAAGCCGGGGCGGCAGGGAGGGCGCGGACGCGAGGGTCCGCAGGCGGCCGTAGCCAGGGACCGGCGGAGGCCGTCGAGGACGAGGGAGGCTCCGCCAGGAAGGCGGAGCCGACCGCCCTCGCGTCCGCGCCCTCCCTGCCGCCCCGGCCCCCGACTGAAGAACGCTACGCCGCGAGCTGCTCCGTCGCCGAGACCTCGAACTCCTCCGGCTTGAGCACCCGCACCACGCGCACTGTCGGCGGCATCGGATTCCATTCTTCCGCCTGCTCCGGGCTCAGCGTGTTCTGGTCATCGTCCGTCAGCAGTCGACAGAACGGGCGCCGCGGATCCTCGACGTTCGGGCTCAGGGCCAGCACGAGACGCCCCGTGTCGGTCTGCAGCACCGAGCCCGCCGGATAGAGGCCCACCGTCCGCACCAGGCCCCACAGCGCCGCCGGATCGAACGACACCCGGGTCGGGCCCAGCATGTAGGCCAGGGCCTCGAACGGCGAGCGCGGGCGGCGGTGGTAGGCCCGATGCGCCGAGATGGCGTCGAAGCAGTCCGACACCGCGACGATGCGCGACAGCGTCGCCTGGCCCCACTCCTGCGCCACTTCCGGATAGCCCGTGCGGTCGAACGCCATGTGGTGCTCGAGGCACACGCGCATCGTGTCGAGCGTCAGCATCGAGAGCCCCGGCATCCGCATCGTCATCTTGACGCCCTCGAGCGGATGCCGCTTCATCATCGCCCACTCCTCGGGCAGCAGCTTCGCGGGCTTGCGCAGCACCTCCCCCGGCACCGCCAGCTTGCCGATGTCGTGCACCAGCCCCGCCACGCCGAGGTCCGCGAGCACCTGGCGCGGCAGGCCCAGCGCCTGGCCGATGCCGACCGAGAGGATGCTCACGTTCACGCAGTGCGCGTACGTGTACTCGTCGTGGTCCTTGACCGCGGTCAGCCCCACGATCGAGTACTCGTGCTTCATGATGCTGTCGACCACCGGCTGGACCAGCCGCTTGGCCTGGCGCAGGTCGGGCCGGCCGGTCTGCTGCGCCCGCAGCAGGACCTTCTTGGTGCCCAGCACCGCCCGCCAGAAGATGCGCCGCGCCCGCCCGCGCTCGGTCTTCTCCTTCTGCTCGGTGAGCTGGCGCGAGAGGTCGTCGGCGTCGATCTCGGACGCGGGGATGGTCACGACGTGCTCGATGCGCGCTTCCTCGATGGCCTGCGGGAGCGTTTCGGCGATGGCGGGGTTCTCGGCGGCCATGAACAGCTGGAAGAACCGCTCGAGCTCGGCCGGATGCGCGCCCTGCAGGAAGCGCAGCCCGCCCAGCGTCCGGCGTTCGAACTCGCCCAGCAGCCCGTGGTAGACGGGCATCAGCGAGGCATTCGCCTTGATGCGCCGGCCGTCGAGGTAGAAGTAGTCCGCCACCGCGGCGAGAGCCACCTCGTTCTCCTCCTCGAACAGCGTCTGGAGGATGGCGAGGAAGTCGCCCAGCTGTCGCTGGAACGCCTGGTTCGACACGTCGTGAGTCTTGGCGGTGCGGATCACCGCGGAGAAACGCAGCAGAAACTGGCCGCCCAGCGCGTCGTGGTCCGGTTGGTCCCGCCCCGGGTGGAGGCCGTCCACCGGCCGCAGGGGCAGGTCAGGGGTGGCCATGGAGTCCCTTCACCGCCTCGACGCAGGCGTCGCGCACCGCGCCGCGCCGCGACAGCGCCCCGCGCTCGAGCAGGTCGCGCGCGCGCGGCGTGCCGATGCGGGCGATGCAGCGGGCGATGGCCAGCCGGTGCGTCTCGGCGCCACGCGCCAGCCAGTTGCCCTTGGCCAGCTCGGCCTCCAGGTCGGGCAGCGCGTCGTCCGTGCCGACCGCGCCCAGGGTCGAGACGATCGCGTGCTTCTCGGCATCCGGGCGCCGATCGTAGGTCGGATTCCGGAGGTAGCCGACCAGCAGGTGCGCGGTCTCCGCATCGCGCTGGGTCACGAGCTGATGCAGGACCGCGCAGAACAAGCGGGTGTCCGCGCCGGTGAGCATCTCCAGCAGCAACGGGCGGGCCGCCACGTCGCTGACGCGGCCGAGGGCGGCCACCACCTCGCGTCGCACGCGCGGGTCGCGGTGCCGCATCGCGGCGCGCAGCAGCCCGATGATGCCGTCGCCGCCGATCCAGCCCAGGATCTGGACGGCGTTGCGCACCACGTACCAGCGCGGGTCGCCGACCAGTTGCGCCATCTGCTCGGGATGGTCGCGACACAGGTCGCTGATCGCCTCGGCCAGCGCCCGCCGGGTGCGCCGCTGCTGGCTCTCGGCCAGCGTCAGGTTGAGCCACTCGACCGCCTGCTCGCCGAGCGTGCGGGCGAGGGCGACGAACTCCGCCACCTGTACCCCCTCCTGCCGGTCGAGGATCTCGACCGTCGTGGCCACGGAGATGGGCTGGAACAGCTCCTGGGTGAACGTCTCGACCGACCACTGATCGCTCTCGCACGCGCGCAGCAGCGCCAGCCCTTCGCGCGCCTCCAGCCACGACCCCTCGGCGAGGGCCAGGCGCAGCATCCGCGGCAGGAACCGTCCCAGCTCGACCCGGTCCTCGCGGGTGGCCCCGGCGTTGAGATAGGCGCGCGCGATCGCCAGCGCGGTGGTCATGATCGACACTTCGTGCTCGGCCGCGAACTCGGCCCGGAATCGGTCGAGCTCGCCGCGGGCCAGCGTGTCGAGCTCGTCGAACCCGGCCTCCACCTCGACCGTGGCCTCACCCGTGCTCCAATCGTCCGAGCGCGAGCCGGACGCCGCGGGGGTCGTCTCCGCGGCGGCGTCGGTGGGAGCCTCCGGGGTCTCGTCCGCGGCGGCGGTGGGCCACGGGACCAGCGCCTCGCCCTCGGCCCCGGCGCCGACGTCGCCCTCGGCAGGCACGTAGTCCACGTCGACATGGTCGAGGTTCGCCTGCCAGAACAGCGTCACCAGGTCGTCCTCGACCTGCGCCTTGCCCGACACCAGCGCCACCGCGTCGAGCAGGGCGTCGAGCTCGCGCGCGGTGATGCCCGGGTTGAAGGTGAGCGCGCGCACGCCGTCGCGGTGGAAGTGCAGCGCCAGGTTGTCGTCGCGCGACTTCGCCGGGTGGAGGGAGACGTCGTCGAAGAGGATGTCGTCGTTGGTGAACTTGCAGGTGAACGGACCGACCTCGTCGAGCAGGCGGGTGAGGGAGGCGATCAACTCGCCGCGGAAGCGCACCACCACCGGGTTGTTGGGGTGGTAGAGCCGGCCGGTCTTGAGGGTGCGGGCGAACTGGTTGACCCAGGCCGCGACCGCCTTGACCACCGGCTCGGTCAGGTGCGCATCCGCGGGCGGGCCCCCCTCGGGGGCCGCCGCCTCGATCGGGCCATGCGCTTGGTGCTGGACCTCCATGCCGGGATTCCCCCCCTCCTGGGACCCGAACGGACCGGGTCTATCAAGAGAATCCATCGGCCGACCGGGGGCTATCCTTTAGCGCGACATGGCCTTCCCGGGGGTGCGGTCCTGGCCCAAAACGCGAGGGGCGGCGCGTGAAGCGCCGCCCGCACTGGCGTGAGGTGGTCCCTCGGCGGATCAGGCTCGGCGGACGTTGGCGGCCTGCAGGCCCTTCGGCCCCTTGGTGACTTCGAACTCCACGCGATCGCCTTCGGCGAGGGTCTTGAAGCCTTCGCCCTGGATCGCGGAGAAGTGAACGAACACGTCCTCGCCACCCTCCTGTGAGATGAATCCGAATCCCTTCGCCTCGTTGAACCACTTCACGGTACCAGTAGCCACTGAGAAACTCCTTGTTCAGGGCCCGATGACCCTGTGCTGATCGCCGTCAGACGCGACGGCCCGCTCCGGCCGTTTTGGCCGGAAGCCACGCACTCGGCAGGTCACGACACGCAAAACGCCGCC
>VBPB01000015.1 GCA_005893365.1 Candidatus Eiseniibacteriota bacterium | reverse complement strand
GCGCGGCTGCTTCGCCGGCTCGAACCGCGCCAGCAGCGTGTAGACCACCGGCACCAGCATCAGCGTGAGGAACATCGAGCCGATCAGTCCCCCCACCACCGCCAGACCCAGCGGCTTGCGCGAGTCGGCCCCCGCGCCCAGGCCGAGCGCGATCGGCATGACGCCGAGGATGGTGGTGAACGTCGTCATGAGGATCGGCCGCAGCCGGATGCGCGAGGCGTGCACCACCGCCTCGATCAGCGGCTCGCCGCGGGCGCGCCGCTGGTTCGAGTACTCGACGATCAGGATGGCGTTCTTGGTCACCAGCCCGATCAGCATGATGAGCCCGATCTGCGAGTAGATGTTGAGCGAGGCGTGGAAGATGAACAGCGTGACCAGCGCCCCGAACACCGCCAGCGGCACCGAGAACAGGATCGAGAGCGGATGGAGGAAGCTCTCGAACTGGGCGGCCAGCACCAGGTAGATGAAGACCAGCGCGATCACGAACAGCCAGTAGAGCCCGCCGCTCGATTCCACGAACTCGCGCGACTCGCCGGAGAGGTCGGTGCGCATGCCGGCGGGCAGAGTGCGGCGCGCGATCCCCTGGAGGTCGGACAGGGCCCTGCCGATCGTGACGCCGGGCGGCAGGTTGGCGCTGACGATCGCCGAGCGGACGCGGTCGAAGTGGTTCAACTCCTTGGCCGCGACCTTCTCCTGGACCTTCACCAGGCTCGCCATCTGCACCAGCCCCTCACGACCGCGCAGGTAGAGCCCGTCGATCGACGCGGGGGAGGAGCGGTCCTGCGGCCGCACCTGCAGCATGACCTCGTACTGCTTGTTGCCGCGCTTGAACCGCGTCACCTCGCGCCCGCCCAGCAGCGTCTGGAGCGTGTTGCCGACGTCGCTCACCGAGACGCCCAGCGCCGAGGCGCGGTCGCGGTCGATGGCGATCTCGAGCTGCGGCTTGTCCAGCTTGAGGTCGGTGTTCATGTTGAGCAGGTAGCCGAGCTTCTGCGCCTCCATCATGAAGGGGCCGATCGCGCGCTGCAGGTCCTCGTAGGTGTCGGCCTGGAGCACGAACTGCACCGGGCTGCCGAACCCCCCGCCCAGGCTGGGCAGGTTGATCGGGATGGCGAGCACGCCCGGGATGCCCAGCATGCGCGGGAACAGCATCTGCACGATCTGCTGCTGCGAAAGGTGGCGCTGGCCGTAGGGCTTGAGCAGCACGAACATGAACCCGTCGGTCACGCGCCCCGGCCCGCCGAAGCCCAGCCCGACCGCGGAGAAGAACGACTTGACGTCGGGGACCTGCTGGTAGACCGCCTCGGCCTGGCGCATGTAGCGGTCGGTGTAGTCGAGCGTCGACCCCTCGGGGGCGAGCACGATGTTGAAGATCATGCCGCGGTCCTCGACCGGCACCAACTCGGCGGGGAGCACCCGGAACAGCACCGCGATCGCCACGATCAGCCCCAGCGCCCCGATCATCGCCACGCGGCGGTGTCCCAGCATCCAGCGCAGCTGGCGCTCGTAGTTGACGTGCAGCCCGTGGAAGAAGCGGTCGAACCACGCGCGCCAGCCGTGCAGCTGCTCGGCCTCGGCGGCGCCGGCCTCGACGACCTGCGGCTCGTGCTCGTCCCCGGGCAGCTCCTCGGCCTCGTGGGCGGCGCCCGCGGTGCGCTTGAGCAGCCGCGAGCACAGCATCGGCGTGAGGGTGAGCGCCACGAAGCCCGAGATCGCCACCGAGACCGCGACCGCGATGCCGAACTCGTTGAACAGTCGTCCCACCCGGCCGGTCAGGAACGCCACCGGCACGAACACCGCGACCAGCGCGATGGTCGTGGCCATGATCGCGAATCCGATCTCCTGCGCGCCGTCGAGGGTGGCGCGCATCCGGCTCTTGCCCATCTCCAGGTGCCGGTGGACGTTCTCGAGCATGATGATGGCGTCGTCCACGACCAGCCCGATCGCCAGCACCATCGCCAGCAGCGTGAGGATGTTGATGGTGAAGCCGAGGAAGTAGACCACGGTGAAGGTGCCGATCAGCGACACCGGGATCGCCACCGCCGGGATGAGCGTGGCGCGCATCGTGCCCAGGAAGATGAAGATGACCAGCACCACCAGCAGCATCGCCACGCCCAGCGAGATCATGACCTCGCGGATCGAGTCCTCGATGAAGGTCGAGGAGTCGTAGGCGACCTCGAGCTTCATCCCGGGCGGCAGCATCGCGCGCAGGCGGGGCAGCGCATGGTGGACCACGTGGGCGACGTCCACGGTGCTCGCCTTCTGCTGCTTGACGATGCCGAGTCCGATCGACGGCACGGTGTTGAAGCGGGCGATGGTGCGGTCGTCCTCGGCGCCCACCTGGACGTCGGCGAGGTCGCCGAGGCGCACCGGCCGGTCGCCCTGCTGCGCCACGACGATGGCGGCGAACTCCTCGGGCCTGGAGAGGTCGCCGCGGGTGCGCACCGAGAACTCCCGGCCGCGGCCCTCGACCCGTCCCGACGGGATCTCGGCGTTGCCGGCGCGCAACGCCTGCTCGACGTCGGCGACCGTGAGCCCGAACGAGGCGAGGCGCTGCGGGTCGAGCCACACGCGCATCGCGTACTTGCGCTCGGCGCCGACGAACACCGCCCCGACGCCGTCCAGGCGCTGGAGCTTCTCGGACAGGAGGTTGTTGGCGACCTCGGTCAGCTCGAGGGTGTTGAAGCGCTCGCCGTTGAGGGAGAGCCAGATGATCGGCTGGGCGTTGACGTCCTGCTTGGCGACGATCGGGTCGTCCACCGTCGGCGGGAGCTGCCCGCGGATGCGCGAGACCCGGTCGCGCACGTCGTTGGCGGCCTCGTCCACCTTGCGGTCGAGGTTGAACTCGACGGTGATGACCGAGCCCTGCTCGCGCGAGGAGGAGGTGATGAGCTTGACGCCCTCGATGGTCGAGAGCTGCTCCTCGAGGACGTCGGTGATCTCGGTCTCGACGGTCTGGGGGCTGGCGCCGCGGTAGAAGGTCGTGACGCTGACCACCGGCGACTCGACGTCGGGGTACTCGCGCACCGGCAGTCGGGTGAGGGAGATGAGGCCGAAGAGCAGGATCGCCAGGCTGAAAACGCTGGCGAGCACCGGCCGCTTGACCGAGACCTCGCTCAGTTTCATCGCTGGTTCCCTTTCGTGCCGGCCGGTGTCGCCTTGCCCGCCGGGGCCGCGGGCTTGCCACCGGCCGCGGGCGCGCCCGGGGTCGCCGGCCCGGCCCCCGCGCCCGGCGCGCCCGTGCCCGGCGCTCCCGCGGCCATCGAGGGCACCGGCATCACCTTGGCGCCCTCGAACAGCTTCTGGTAGCCGGCCCGCACCACGCGGTCGCCGGCCTTGAGGCCCTGCATCACCGTGCTGTCGGGTTTGACGACGTAGACGAAGCTCTGGTCGCCCTCGCTGAAGATCGCCTCGTCGGGCACGGTCAGCGCCTGCGGCCGCTCGCCCAGCATGGCGGTGATGTCGGCGGACATGCCGGGGCGGAGCCGGCCGTCACGGTTGTGCACCCGCGCCACCATCTGCACGGTGTGGCTGACCGCATCGAGGATCGGGTCGACCACGCTGATGTCTCCGGCGAACACCTCGCCGGGGTAGGCGGTGGTGGTGACCTCGATCACGGCGCGGCGCCGCAGCTGGGGCAGGTAGCGTTCGGGGGCCGAGAAGCCGACCTTGACCATGCCGATCGAGGCCACCTCGGTGATGGGGGTGCCGACCGCCAGATAGGCGCCGGGCGAGACCAGGCGGCGCCCGGCGACACCGGTCAGCGGCGAGCGGATGTGCGCCTTGGCGTAGCGGGTGCGCGCGACCACCGCGTTCGCCTCGGCCACCTTGAGCGCCGAGGAGGCGTCGTCCAGTTCCTGCTGCGAGGCGGCCTTCTGCTCGAAGAGCTGGCGGACGCGCTCGTGGTTGGTGCGGGCCTGATCGCGCAGAGCGTCGGCGCGGGCGGCCTCGGCGCCCAGCTCGCTGTCGTCCAGGCGCGCGATCAGGTCACCCTTGGCGACCGCCTGTCCTTCGGCGAACGGCAGCTCGCGCACCACGGCGGCGATCTCGTTCACGATCTTGACCGTCTCGTCCGCGTCGACGGTGCCGACCGCGCGGAAGCGGTCGCTGACCGGCTCGGTCTTGACGTCGGCCACCTCGACCGGCGTCGGCGGCATCTGGAAGCCGCCGGCCGCCTTCGAGCCACAACCCGGGAGCGCCAGGGCCGTGGCCAGGAGGGCGAGGGCGGCAGACCGCGCGCCCATCCGGCGCGCATCGCGTTCGAGCGTTCTCATCGTTTCGTTCCCCCGGGAGCGGCTAAGGTCAGACGGCGGAGTTCGGTCGTGGCGTGGGCGATCCGGACCTTGACCTCGGTCTCGCGCTGGCGGGCGGCGGCCAGATCCCCCTCGAGGTTCACGAGGTCGTAGGCGGTGCCGCGGCCGGCCTGGTATTCGAGGCGGGCGATGCGGGCCTGCTCCTCGGCGGACTGGACCAGCGTGCCCGCCGCGTCCAGCTCGCGGCTCGCGATGTCGGCCTCGCGGTGGGCCGCGCGGACCTCGGACTCCAGCGCCAGCTGCCGGGCGCGCAGCGCCTCGCGGGCGCGGTCGTAGCTGCCCATCACCCGCTCGCGCTCGCCGCGGTCCGCGCGCCAGCCGATCGGCAGGCGCAGGCGCACGCCGAAGTTCCAGTCCGGGAAGTCCCGGTGGCCGACCTGGGTCCACGCCTGGTCGAAGCCGGTGTCGTAGACGGTGCCGATCGTGTCGGTGCCCAGGACGACCTGCCGGCCGACGCCGGCCAGGCCGGAGGCGCCGTAGCCGCCGAAGGCCTCGAGCGTGGGCCAGGCGTTCCACGCGGCGCGGCGGGCCCGCGCCTGCGCCGCGCCCGAGTCGGCGCGCGCCGCGCGCAGCGACGGGTTGGCCGCGAACGCGCGCGCCAGGACGCTGCTCAGGGGCTCGACCGCCGCGGCGGGGGCCGGCTCGTCGAGACAGCGGTAGAGCGCCTCGCCCTGGGGGCGGGCCCCCATCACCTGAGCCAGGTGGTCCGAGGCGCCCGCGGCCGCGATGCGCGCGTCGAGCAGCGCCGTCTCCTGCTGGGCCAGGAACGTGCGCGCGATCGCGACCGCACCCGGCCCCACCACGCCGGCCCGCCCGCGCAGCACCTGGTCGCGCAGGAACACCGCCGCCCGTTGGCGCAGCAACCGCTCGACCCCGAGCCGATGCTCGGCGGCGTAGAGATCCCAGTAGGCGTTCTCGACGTCGGCGGAGAGATCGAGCGTCGCCGCCGCCAACGCCGCGCGCGCCGACTCGACCTCGCGATCGAGCGCGCGCAGCTCGCCGCGCGCGGCCGCGGGGCCGAAGCCATGCCAGAGCGGCTGGACGAAGTCGATGCGCGCGCGCGCGTCCCGTTCCGGCGACAGCGTCGCGAACGGGGCGTTGGTCTCTGAGCGCAGCTGCGAGAGCGTCAGGTTGACGCTGGTGCCGAGCGGCGAGAGCCACGCCAGCCCGCCCGAGCGCGAGCGCGAGCGGAGCTTGGAGCCGGCGAACGGGGAGCTGACCGGCGTGTCGGTGCTCACCTTCTGCTCGGCCGCGGTCAGCACCGGGTCGAAGGCACCGGCCTCCTTCATCCGCGCGCCGCGAGCACTCCGCAGGGCGGCGACGGCCGCCCGCGACGAGGGGCTGTTGGCGGCGGCGAGACGCTGCGCCTGGTCGAGCGAGAGCCCCACGGTCTCGAGATCCGGGAGCCCGGCCGCGTACGACGTGTCGGGCTCGGTGTCGGCGCTCTCGGCGCGAGCCGGCGGCGAGAGGGCAAGCGACATCCCGCACGCCAGCACCACCATGGGGCCGGCGTGCCAGAGGCCGCGCACGCCACGGAAGGGGACGCGCGAGCCGCTCGGGGGCGTGAGGGGACCGAGACGGGGAGTCACAGCCCCGTAAGATAGCGTGGTACCCGGTTCGGATTCAAAGGAGTCGGACCGGCGCGGTAGTGGGTGCGGCCGGCGCGCCCGGGACGGGTCCGGCCCGCCGGCCTCCCGGGCGCACGCCCCTTGGTCGCGGTGGCCGGCACGCACCTAGCGGGAGACGGGCCTGCGGGCCAGCAGCCGGGCGGTGATCGGCCCGCCCTCGGGGTCCGACTCCGCATACCGTTCGACCGCGAGGTTCGGGAAGGCGGACGACAGCTCGCCGGCGTCCAGCAGGAACCGCGGGTGGGTCGGCCGGCCGAACCGCTCCTGACCGCGGCGGAAGGTCTCGTAGACCAGCCAGCCGCCGGGGGCGAGCGCCCGCTCGATGTGCGGAAAGAGCGGCCGATGCAGGAAGCGGAACACCGTGATCAGGTCGTAGCATCCCTCCCCCAGGCCCGGATCGCGCCGCTCGAGGTCGCGGGCCTGGGTGCGGAGGCGCACGCCGCACCGCGCCGCGAGCGCCTCGGCGCGGGCGAGGATCTCGGGGTCGTCGTCCAGCGCCTCGACGTCGAACCCGTTCATGGCCAGGAACACGGCCTCGCGACCGGCGCCCGCGGCCAGGTCGAGCGCGCGGCGCGCGCCGGCGCCGCCCGCGCGGATGTGCGGCAGCACCTCCATCAGGAATGGCGCGGGCCGCCACAGCCGGACCGCCGGGGTGCGCTCGGCGAGACCGCCCGGGACCGCTGCCAGCGCCGCGTCGAGCCAGTCCACGCGCCGATAGCCCAGCGCCGCGAGCGCTGCGGCGGCCGCCTCGGCCTCCCCGCCCGTGGCGGCGACCACCACCAGGGCCGCCTCGCGCGGCGGCAGCTCGGTGCGCCGCGCCGCGAACTCGGCGACCGGGAGGTTGCCCGCGCCGGCCAGGTGGCCGGCGGAGAACTCGGCCTCGGCACGGACGTCGAGGATGGCGTGGTCGGCGCCGAGCGAGGTCAGGCGGGCCGGATCGACGGCGGGCATGGGACAGGAATACCGCGCCGCGCCGCGGGCGCACAAGCGCGCACACCCGCGCCGCGCCCAAGCGGGCCGGGCGGGAAGCGCCGGTCTTGAGCCCTCGCCGTTGACCGGCCCGCGGCGCGGCGCCCATACTCGGCGGGTGCATCGTCACCCGTCGCTCCGCGCCGTCCTGGTCCTGATCGGTCTGGCCGTGGGTGCGTCCCGCGCGGGCGCCGACGCGGCGCACGACGCCGAGCGGCTGTTCCAGCGCGCCCAGGGCTACGAGGCGCGCGGCTCGATCGAGACCCGGCGCATGGCGATGGAGTGCCTCGAGCGGGCCACGGCCTTGGCACCGGATCACGCCGCCTATCAGATCGCCCTTGGCCGCGTCTACTACCGGATGGGCTATCTCGCCCAGGCGCGGACGCGCTTCCAGGCCGCCGAGAAGCTCGATCCGACCGACGCGGCCGCACGCTTCGGCATCGCCGAGGTGTGGCGGCGCGACTGGCTCAAGTACCTCGATCGCGCCTCGCTCGCCAAGGCGATCGCCGACTTCTCGAGTGCCGCGAGCCTGCGCCCCGGGGACTGCGAGGCGTGGATCCAGCTCGTGCCGCTGCTGGTCGAGCAGAAGGACCTCGCGGCCGCCTCGGCCGCCGCCGCGCGGGCGCTGGCGGTGGCGCCGAATCGTCCCGAGGCGGCGCTGGCCGTTGCCTACACCTCCTATCGCATGGGCCGCGTCGCCCGCGCCGAGAGCACCTTCAAGGCGGCGCTGCCCGGGCTGCCGAGGCTCGCGCGCGAGCGCTTCGAGGACATCGCCCCGGTGGCCACCGAGGAGGACACCGCGCGGCTGCGCCGCCTGCCGCTGCCCAAGCGCCCCGAGTTCCTGCGCCGCTTCTGGCGGAACCTCGATCCCGACCTGGCCTCGCCCGAGAACGAGGCGCAGCTCGAGTACTGGTCGCGCGTCGCCCACGCCTACTTCCTGTTCTTCGACACGCGCCGCCGCGAGTGGGACGAGCGCGGCGAGGTCTATGTGCGCTACGGGCCGCCCGAGCGCGTCGACTACAACCCGGTCAACCTCCCGATGGTCCAGCAGTTCTCGACCGGCCCCGCCTACCCGGCCAACATGCTGGTCTGGAGCTATCCGAGCCTGGGGATGGAGGTGCAGATGCAGGACCGGATGCTCTCCGAGTACTACCTGCTGCCGATCAGCATGTCCGAGGACATGGATCCACGGCCCGACCCCGACGTGGTGGCACACCGCGGCGACCTGCTCAGCGCCAGCGGCGGGCGCGGGGTGTTCCCGGTGCTGCCACCCGGGACCGGGCCGCGTCCGGTGGATGGCGTGCTCGCGCGCTTCAGCGGGGCCGCCGGGCCGCGGCTGTTCGGCCAGGTGGAGACGAGCGGCTGGCCCGACGACAGCCTGTGGGCCGAGTGGGTGGTGCTCGACACGGCGATGGTCGAGGTCGGGCGGGCGATGCGCTCGCTGGTGGTCTCGGCCTGCGACCCGGCGCAGCGGGTCACCGCCGACTTCGCCACCGATCTGGCGCCCGGGCGCTACCAGGTGGGAATCACCGTGCGCGACAAGGCCGGACGCCGCGGCGTGTTCCGCGATGCGGTCGAGTTGGGGGTGGCCCCGGCGGCGCTCACGCTCAGCGACGCGGTCGTGACCTGCGGGCGGCCCGACCTCTCGCCTCCCGCCCCCGGGGTGGCCCCGGCGGTCCGCATCGAGGCCGACCCAGCGGCCGAGGTGTTCGGCAGCGACCCGCTCACGGTCTACTTCGAGATGTACGACCTGAGGCCCGACGAGAACGGCACCTCGCGCTTCGAGTACGAGGCCACGGTGCGCTCGGAGGACAAGGACCCGCGCATCTGGATCCAGCGCCTGCTGCAGCCGCGCCCCAGGATCCCCGCCATCTCCGCCACCCGGCGCGAGGAGCAGCCCGGCAATCTGCGCCGGCAGTTCGTGACCATCCCGGTCGCCGAGCTGGGCGAGGGTCACTACCGGCTCGACATCCGCGTGCGCGACCTCAACGCCGGCAGCGAGGCGGTGACGCGCGTCTCGTTCGTGAAGCGCGGGAGCGCGAGCCCGGGCGGGTAGGGCGGTCGCTCAGGCCACCGTCCCGGCGCCCCGCTCGGCCGCGGCGCGCTGCGCCGCCTCCCGCTTCTCCTCCATGAAGCCGGCCCCGAACACGCGCTCCGCTTCAAACTGGTTGTGGGCGCGACACCGGATGCGAATGCCCGCCACCGTCGCCTCGCCGCCGCGGGCGAATGCCTCGATGTGATCGAATTCGAGGAACTTGCGCGCCTCACAACGATGCCCGGCCTCGCTCGTGAACGTGCACTGGCCGCCATCGCGCTCCCAGACCGCTCGCTTGACGTGCGCCGGGATGTGACGCTTGCCCGCCGTGGGACGACGCTGCCCCGAGCGCGGCCGGTCGGTCGCCGCGTACTTGCGCTGCCGGAGCCGGGGGACCAGTTCCTCAAGCGCCCGCTTGACGACCGCCGCGACGTCCCCGGCGGCGACCTGGTGCCCCAGCAGCTCCTGGGCCTCGCAGAGCAGAGCGTGTGAACTGCACCTCGTACGACTGGGAGGACAACGGCGTCACCCGGGAGCCACTCCCGACATGCCCCGGGGCGTGTTGGGGCGCTCCCCCGACCGCTTCCGGAACCCGCGGGAGCTCCGCTTCGACTCGCCCCGGGGCGAGTTCAGGAGTTGTCATGCCAACATGCCCCGGGGCATGTTGCTTGGCCGGGACCGCCGCCACCCAGGCCAGCACCTCCGGCTGGGGGAAGCGCTCCGCCAGCAGTCGTTCGATCTCGGCCTTGGTCTTGTGAGCCGCCGCCGCCAGGAGGTCGGGGGCCGTGTCCTCGGTGAGGTGGGGCGCCAGGAGCACCACCGCGCTCAAGTGCAGCCGGCCGTCGGCCAGGGCGCCGAAGATGACCGGAAACCGCCGGGCCAGACGTGCGGCGTGGATGCGCTTGGCGGCGGAGTCCTCGGACAGGCCCAGTCGGCTCACGCAGTAGGCGAACATCGATGAACACGCCGCGGGCCGATAGAGCTTGCGCGCGTCGAACTCGGCGAGGTAGGCCAGCAGAGCGGACGTGGTCACCCGGTCCTGGCTGGCCATCGCGTCCAGACCGCGACTCAGGACCGGGTTCGAGAGATGGGTCAGCGAATAGCGCTTCACGGACACTCCTCGACGGGGGCGGGCGGTCGGGAGCCGGGACTGCGGCGCGATCGCGATTGTCGCATGGCCGTTTTCGGCGCACGCAGGGCCCGTGGGGGCGCGCGGATCGGCGCGCGACGGGATCCATCGGGGTGGGAGAGGAAATGGCTCGCCCACGGGTATTCTGTGCGCGCTGGCGTGCGGCTGTGCGTGGCAGCGGCGGATCGGCCACGCCAGACCGCGCGAACCCGTCAAGTGAATTCGACATCCGCGGCGCTTCTTTGCGTCGCCCGACGCAGCCGAGTCGAGACCCGTCGCTCGCACCGCGGATCCATCGAGCGCCGGACCACCGAACGGATCCCACAAGACCAGCCCGGTGCCCGGGCTGCGGCTACTTCTCCGTCGTCTTGAGCAGCTCCTCGAGATACTGCTTCCAGACCACCGCCCAGGTGTGCGTGCCGTGGCCGCGGGTCTGGTCGCTGATGGGGATGAGCACGAACCGGCCGTGCTTCACCCGCGCGATCTCGCGCTCGGCGATGCCCAGCTCGGGCGGATTGATGAAGTCGTCCGCGGAGTTGATGTGGATGAGCGGGGCGGTGATGGTCTCGAGTTTGGGCGAGGGGTCGTAGTCCCGCGACGCGTCCACCTGGTAGAGCAGGTCGTTGGCGTCGTTCGCGGCCAGGCGCGTGCGCATCTGGCTCGCCAGGTAGCGGTCGACCGAATCCCGGGTCGCCAGGGTCTTCTGCATCTGGAGCGGGGCACTCCCGGCGATCACCAGCAGGTCGATGGCCGTGCGCAGGCCGGCCTGCGGCTCGGCGGTGTAGTCCCCGCCCTTCCACTCGGGATCGTTGCGGATCGCGTCCATGGCCATCACCCGCCACAGGCGATTCCGCCCCACGATCTGCACCGGCTGGCAGGCGAGCGGCATCAAAGCATCCATGAAGTCCGGGTGGATCTCGCCCCATACCCAGGTGTGCATCCCGCCCATCGAGGTGCCCATCACCAGCCGCAGGTGCGTGACGCCGAGATGCTCGGTCACGAGCCGGTACTGGGCGTCCACCATGTCGTCGTAGTCGTAGTGCGGGAAGCGGGCGTGGAGGCCGTCACTGGGCTTGCTGGAGCGCCCGTGGCCGATGCCGTCGGGGAGGATGAGGTAGTAGCGCGTGGTATCGAGCGGGGCGCCGGGCCCGTAGAGGACGCCGGCGAACTGGGGGGCCATGAACTGGCGGCCCGTGCCGCCGGTGCCATGGAGGATGAGGACGGCGTTGGTGATCCGGCCCTTCGCGTCGCGCGACGGGGTGCCCAGCGTGAGGTAGTGGATGCGGAGCTCGGGCAGGGTCTCGCCCGAATGGAAGTGGACGTCGCGCATGACGAAGTCGCCGTCGAGCGCCGCCGCCACCGGCGGCCGGGTGAGCGCCGGCGCGACCAGGGCCAGGGCGAGGAGCGTCGTGAGCGAACGACAGCGGGCGGGGCGGGGCATCGCGCTCCTCCTGGTGGACGGGTGGCCGGGAAGGAGCCCGACCCTACGCCCGGGCGGGGGCTCCCGCCAGCCCGGCTTGAGTCCCGGCAGGCTCGTGCCGATAACTCGGGCGCATCCCCCGCGCACCGAACGGAGGCGCCCATGACCGAGAACCCGCCCCTCATCCTGGTGGTCGATGACGTGCCCGTCGTGCTCGCCGCGCTCCGCATGCGGCTCGAGGACGAGGGCTTCACGGTCATCACCGCGCGCGACGGCGTCGAGGCGCTCGATCAGGTCCACGACGGCCACCCCGACCTGATGGTGCTCGACCTGATGCTGCCGCGGCTCTCCGGCGAGCGCGTCTGCCAGGAGCTGCGCGCCGATCCCCGCACCAAGGCCCTGCCCATCATCGTGCTGAGCGCGCGCGTGGGGGAGACCGAGCGCCTGCGCGCGCTGGCGGCCGGCGCCGATATGTTCCTCGCCAAGCCCTACGAGGTGCACCACCTGGTCGGCGAGATCCGCGCCCGGCTGGCGAGCGGGAGACGGGTGGTCGCGTAGGGGTCGCTCGCGTATCATCGCCACGTGTCGACGCTGAGACTCGCCACCTTCAATCTCCTGTTCGCCCGCGGCGAGCGGGGACCCGGCTCGTGGCCCGAGCGCCGGCCGCTGATCCGGCAGGTGATCGAGCGGGCGCGGCCCGACGTGCTCGGCCTCCAGGAGGCCCTTCCCTCGATGCTCGCGGACCTTCCCGAGCTCCTCGGGCCGCTCGCCGCGATCGTGGGGCCGCCCACCGGACCCCCGCGCTGGGTCGCCGCCTCGTCCGCGGCCGAGGGGTTGATGCACGCGATCCGCACCCGACGGCGGCCGGGCCCTCGCTCCGAGCGGGGTGTCTCGGGCGAGCACCTGCCGATCGCCTATCGGGCGGATCGCCTGCGACCGGTCGCGAGCGGCGGGTTCTGGGTCTCCGCGACGCCCGATCACCCCGGCTCGATGCTGCCGTTCGCGCCGACCCCGTTTCTCGTCCACTGGGCGCGATTCGTCGCCCTCGACGGTCCGGAGGAAATGCTGGTGCTCAACGCCCACTTCGGTCACGCGCCGTGGCACCATGCGGCCACGGCGCGGGTGGTGACGCAGAAGGTGGCCGAGTGGGCCGGCGCCGGGTCCCAGGCGGACGCGGGGGGCGGCCCGGAGGTCTTCCTGGTCGGCGACTTCAACGCCTGGCCGGCGAGCCCGCTGGTCCGTGGCCTCACCAGACCCGCGCCCGCGGGCTTCATCGACGCCGTGAGCGCCGCGCCGGAGCGCCGGGGGCCCAAGGTCACGTTCCACTGGGGCACCGGAGCGACCCGCCTCGGCGCCCGGTTGGATCACGTGCTGTCCCGCACGCCGCGCCGGCCGCGATCGGCCGAGGTGATCGACGTCCACGCGGGACCCCGCTATCCCTCGGACCATCACGCGGTGGTGGTCGAGTTCGGGCCCGCCGGCCGGTGAGCCGCCTTGGGCGCGAGCGCCCAAGTCAGCGCGCCGTCCGGGTACCGGCCAGGATCCCCTTCATCTCCTCGTGGATCCGCCCGTTGCTGGCGAGCAGCTCGCGGTGGTCGAGCACGAACTCTTGGCCGGCGTAGCCGGTGACGATGCCGCCGGCCTCGCGCGCCATCAGGACGCCGGCCGCCATGTCCCACGGCGACAGATCGCTCTCCCACATGCCGTCGAAGCGGCCGGCGGCCAGGTAGCAGAGGTTGAGCGCCGCCGAGCCATCGCGGCGGATGCCCTGGGCGCGCATCAGGAACGCCTCGAAGTGGGGCAGGGTCGCCTCGGGGTGCTCGCGCACCGCGTAGGGGAAGCCGGTGACGATCAGCGCGTCCTCGACCCGGGCGATGTCGGAGACGCGCAGCCGCATTCCCGCGAGCGTGGCGCCCTCGCCGGCGGCGGCGGCGAACATCTCGTCGCGCACCGGGTCGTAGACCGCACCCGCCACGAGCACGCCCGCGACCTCGGCCGCGACCGAGACGCAGAAGAACGGATAGTTGTGGGCGAAGTTGGTGGTGCCATCGAGCGGGTCGACCAGCCAGCGCACCGGGGCCGCGCGCTCGCCGGGGGCGGAGGCCCCCGATTCCTCGGCGAGCACGGCGTGGCCGGGGAAGCGCGCGGCGATGGCGTCGAGCAGCAGCCGCTCGGAGCGCCGGTCGTACTCGGTGACCAGGTCGATGCGCCCCTTGCGCTCGGGCCGGTGGGCGCGGCCGTAGCCCTCGCGCAGCACCGCGCCCGCGGCGCGCGCGAACTCGACCGCCGCCTCGCGCAGCTCGCGCGGGGCGGGCGCGCTCACGAGGCGCCCCGGGTGGCGGTGAACGGGCAGAAGCTCTCGTACGGGCAGTAGCGGCAGGCGTTGTACTCGGGCCGCGCGGCGAAGTCGGCGGCGCGGATGCCGGCCGCGGCCCGGTCGATCCGCTCGAGCGCCGCGTCCAGGTGCTTGGGCTCGACGGCCGCATGGCCCACGCGCCCGCTCTCGACGAACTGCAGCTCGACCGCCGCCGGCGTCACGCCGCGCGTCTCGCGGTAGGCGAGGGCGTAGAGCCCGAGCTGGCTGCCGCGCAGGCTCTCCTTGGCGCGCTGGTGGGCGTCCTCCGGCTCGGCCACCTCCGCGGTCTTGAAGTCGACGATGACGATGCCGCCCTTGCGCTCGTCGATGCGGTCCCAGCGGCCCTCGACGACGTTGTTCCCGCGCCGGAACTTGAACGCCTGCTCGATCTGGAGCGGCTTCAGCTTGGCCGCGTCCTCGCGCGCCACGAAGGCGGAGAGCGAGCGGCGTCCCTGCTCCAGGCGCCGCTCCTCGTGCTCGCGCGAGATGAACCCCTCGCTCGACCAGGCCTCCTCGAACACGCGCACGACCTGGTCGGCGTCCACGGGGTGTCCCAGCAGCCGCGCCTTGTAGTAGTGGCGGATGGCGTGGTGGATGGCGTCGCCGTACATGAAGCCGGGGTCGCGGGCGAGCGGCACCTGGACCTCGTGCGCGTAGCGGTACTTGAGCGGACAGGTGAGGTAGTCGTCGATGCGGCTGCTCGAGAGCCGCAGGGGCTCCGCGTCGCCGAGCGGCGCCCGGGCTGCGGCCGGGGGCAGGGCACTCGGCGCATGGCGCTCGATGGCCTGGCGCGGGTCCAGGCGCCGGGGCCCCAGGCGGGCGGCCGGGATCGCCAGCGCCTCGGCGACGAAGCGGCTCATCTTGCGCCGGGTCTTGCCGCCGTAGTCGGCGGCGTGGGTGAGCACCAGCGCCTCGCGCGCGCGGGTCATCCCCACGTAGAAGAGGCGGCGCTCCTCCTCGAGCCGCACGTCCCCCTGGCTCGGTGGCTCGTGGGTCAGCTCGGGCGGCAGCGGCATGGCCTCGCTCTGGCCCCGCGCCGGGAAGCGGTCCTCCACCAGCGACACCAGGAACACGACCGGGAACTCCAGGCCCTTGGCGTTGTGCGCGGTCAGCACGTGCACCGCCTCCCGCTCGACGTCCACCTCGGCCGCGGCGGGATCGTCGCCGGCGTCGATGAGCAGGCCCAGGTAGCGGGTGAACGGCGCCACCCGGTCGTGCTCGAGCTGGGCGCCGATCCGCTGGGTGATGGAGAAGAGCTTGGCGATGTTCTTCACCTGCTCCTCGGCCTCGAGGGTCTCCTGGGTCGCGAGCTGGCCCAGGAAGCCGCTCTCGTGCACGAAGGCGTACAGCACCTCCGAGGTGGGCCTGAGCGCGGCCAGTGCGGTCAGCTGCCGCGCCAGGCCGACGAAGCGCGCGCACGCCTCGCGCGTGGCCGGGGTCGGCGTGAACGGCGGGCCCGCCTCCAGCGTCTCGGCGACCCACCGCAGGCTCCGGTTGTGGCGATGCGCCCAGCTCGAGAGCCGGGCCAGGTCCACGGGGTCGGCGCCGAACAGCGGCGAACCCAGCAGGTGGAAGGCCGACAGGCTGTCGTCGGGATCGGCGACCACCCGCAGCATCGAGAGGCAGAGCCGCACCTCCTCGCGCCCGTAGAGTCCGCGGCTCCCGCTCTGGTGGAACGGCACGCCGCGCGCCCGCAGCGCGGTCAGGAAGGGCGCCAGGTGGTCGTGGGCGCGGGCCAGGATGGCGAAGTCGCGCGGCCGCCGACTTCCCGCGGCGACGGCGTCGGCGATGCGCTGCGCCACTTGGTCGGCCTCGTCGGTGGCGGTCTGGAACTCCAGCCGCTCGAGCGTCCCGAGCCCCGCGACGTCGGCGATCAGGCGCTTGTCGTAGCCGCGCTTGGCCTCCAGCCGGTCGGGGTCGTTGTGGCGGATCAGGCGGTGCGCGGCGTCGAGCAGGTTCTGGCGCGAACGATAGTTGCGCTTGAGCACGACCTCGCGCGCGCCGGGATAGGTCTCGAGGAACGCCATCAGATTGGCGAGCTTGGCGCCGCGGAACCGGTAGATGCTCTGGTCGTCGTCGCCGACCACGGTGACGTTGGCGGCACGGCCCGCGAGCCGCTTCACCATCTCGAACTGGACGTGGTTGGTGTCCTGGAACTCGTCCACCAGGAGATAGCGATACTGGTCTTGCAGTTGCCGCAGCCGGTGGGGCCGCTCGCGCATCAGGCGCAGCGCCAGCGCCAGCTGGTCGCTGAAGTCCACGCGGCCGCGCTCGAGCATGAGGCGCGTGTAGCGGGCGTAGACGCGCGCCTTCTCCACCTCGGCTTGGGCCCGGTCGCGGCGCTCCGGGTCGTCACCGGCCTGGGCGGCGAGGCCTGAGGCGAACGCCGCATAGGCCTCGGGCGAGACGTCCTCGTCGCGCGCGCGGTCGAACAGGGTGAGCAGAGCGTCCAGGTGCCGGTCGGGATCGCCGAGCGGCAGGAAGCGCTCGAGCCCGAGCGCGAACAGGTGCTCGCGCAGGAACACCAGCACCTCGGCGCGGGTGCACACGGTGAGGTCGCGGGTGAGCCCGATCTCGATGCCGCTCTCGCGCACCAACCGGTCGCCGAAGGCGTGGAAGGTGGAGAGCGTGGCGCCCACCCAGCCGTAGGGCACCAGGAGATCTACGCGCGATTCCATCTCGGCCGCGGCCTTCTCGGTGAAGGTCAGCGCCAGGATCTCCTCGGGGCGCGCCCGCTTGGTGGCGATGAGCCAGGCGATGCGGCGGGTGATGACCTCGGTCTTCCCGGTCCCGGCGCCGGCGACGATGAGCAGCGGGCCCTCGCCGTGCGTCACCGCCTCGCGCTGCTCGACGTTGAGGTCCGCCAGGACCGGATCGATGCGGGCGGCCTCGGCCGCCGGGACCGGCGCGCCCGCGAACGCGCGCGCCGCGGGCGTCATCCCGCGACCCGTTGCGGCGCGGGGGTCCCGAGCGCGGGGGCCAACGGCGCGTGGTTGAGGCGCCGGCCGCCGCCGGGCTCGACCACCACCAGATCCTCGAGCCGCACGCCGAAGCGGCCCGGGAGGTAGATCCCCGGCTCGACGCTGTGCACCATGCCGGCCAGCAGTAGGGCCTGGTTGCCCGCGACCAGGTAGGGCGGCTCGTGGATCTCGAGCCCGACGCCGTGCCCGGTGCGGTGGACGAAGCTCGGCCCGTAGCCGGCGCGCTCGATGACCGACCGGGCGGCCGCGTCCACCGCGGCGGCCGGGACCCCGGCCCGCGCCGCGGCGATGCCGGCCGCGCGCGCCTCGTTCACCGTCCCGTAGACGGCCGCGAAGCCCTCCGGGGGACGACCCAGCCAGAAGGTGCGGGTGATGTCGGAGCCATAGCCTTCGTGATAGGCCCCGAGGTCGAGCAGCACCACCTCGCCGTCCGCGAGGGTACGGGTCGAGCTCATGTGGTGCGGGAACGCCGCGTTGGGACCGGCGGCCACGATCGCCCAGGGATCGTGGTCGCCCAGCGATTCGAACCGGTCGCAGATGAAGCGCGACACTTGGCGCTCGGTGAGCCCGGGGCGCAGCATCGCCGCCGTCTCCGCCATCACCTGGTCGGCGTGGCGTCCGGCGGTCTCGAGGCGCGCGAGCTCCGCCGCGTCCTTGCACGCGCGCAGCGGCGCCAGCACCGGTGCGGCGGGGCGGCAGATCGCGCGCGCGGCGAGGGTGAGCAGCGGCCCGGTGCGGAAGCCCTCGCCCAGGAGCAGCGTCGGCCGGCGGTCGAGCTGGATGCGCCCGGCGAGCCGTGCCACCGGGTCCTCGTGCTCCTCCCAGACCTCCAGCTCGAGCCACGGGCACTCGGCGGCGAGCGCTTCGGCCTCCAGCTTGGGCACGAGCCCCCAGGGGGTGCCGGTGCGGGGCAGGGCGAACAGCACCAGGCGCTCGGTCGCGCGCGCATGCCCGCCGGTGAGCCAGGCGAAGTCGGCGGAGGCCGGGATCAGCAGCCAGTCGGCGCCGGCGTTAGCGAGCGCTTCGCGCACGCGGGCGATGCGTTGATCGGGGGCGCTGCTCATGGGCGGACGCTAGCACGGGCTCGCGGCGCGGCACAACGGCGCGCGCAGCGACGATTTGCTAGACTCCGTCCCCCATGGTCACGCGCGCGCGGCTCCGTCGTTCCTTCGCCGCGGCGCCCGTCCTCGGCGCGGCCCTCCTCGTCGCCTCGTGCGCGCCGGTGGCCACGCCCGCGCGGACGTCGCTCGCCTGGGTGGTCGGGCAGGAGGAGCCGCGCTTCGATCCGACCGGGCCCGCGGACCCGGCGCGCTGGGCGCTCGAACGCCTGCTGGGCGAGGGACTGGTGGCCGAGGACAGCACCGGGCAGATCGTCCCGGCCGCCGCCGAGGGTTGGGAGCTGGCGCCCGACAGCCTCACCTGCACGTTCCACCTTAGGCCCGGGCTGCGCTTCGCCGACGGCCGACGCTGCACCGCGGCGGATTTCGGCGGCGCGCTGCGGGCGGGGCTCAACCGGGTGGATCACGCCACCTACGCCTGGCTGCTCGCGGCGGTCACCGGGGTCGAGCGCGTGCGCGCCGGCCGCCCGCTCCCGCCGGTCGGCATCGAGGCGCCGGACGACCGCACGCTGGTGCTGCGGCTCACCCGGGCCGATCCGTCGCTGCTCCGGGCCTTGGCACTCCCCGGCGCCTCGATGCCCTGGCGCGCCGACGATCCGGGTGGCGGCTGGGGCGGCGGCATCGGTCCCTATCGCCTGGTCGCCCGCGAGCCCGGGCGGCGGATGGTGTTGGTGCGGCGGGTGCCGGGCGGCGGAGCCGACACCGTGCGCGTCGAGTTCGTCCTGGGGACCCCGGCCGTGCGCGTCCGCCTGCGCGCCGGGCGGGCCGACCTGATCTGGCCGCTCCCGCCGGGGCTGCTCGGCCAGCGGCTCCCGGGCGAGTACCGGCTGCGCACGCGCTACGCCCGGCCGCCGCGGCGGCTCTGGCTCGTGATGCGGGCCGACCTGCCGCCCACCACCAAGGTCGAGGCGCGCCGTGCCCTGGCGCACGGCCTCAATCGGGCCGAGCTCATGTCCGTGCTGGCCGACCACGGGGCCCGCACCGGCGAGTGGGTGCCGGGCGGCGGATCGTTCGAGTTCCCCCGGCAGGACATGAGCCTGATCCGCGAGGCGCTGGATCGCGGGCACCTGGGCCGATCGCTGCACGTGGTGATGGCCTACCGCTCGGACGGCATCGCCGCCGAGCTGGCCACGTCCCTGCAGACGGAGTGGGCGGGCGAGGGGCTGGACATGGAGCTCCGGCCGCTCCGGGGCGCGGCCCTGGCCGCCGCGGTCCTCGGGCGGGGCGGCGCGCAGCTGCTGCTCACCGACGCGCAGGCGCCGCTCGGCGATCCGGCGACCGAGCTGGCGATGCTGGCCGCGCCGCGCCGCGGCCCGCCGGTGGGCACGTTCCGCACCGGCTGGTCCACGCCCGAGTTCGACCGCGCGCTGGCACGCCGCCCGACGGACCCGCCCCTCGATGTGGCCTACGCCGAGCGGCGGCTGGAGCAGGAACTGGTGGCGCTGCCGCTGTTGCGCCTGCCGTGGCTGTGGGTCGAGCGCGCCGGCGGCCACTGGACCGGGTCCCACCCGCGCTTCGGCCCCGATCCCGGCACGCTCGTGGACGCCCCGCCGCCTCCTCGGGCCGCAGCGGGACTCGAGGGCCATTGACCGTCGGCGGAGGACGGCCGTACGCTTGACCCCTACGGGAGGTCCCGGGTGACCGATCCCGGCCGAGCGTACCCCCGCGCCGGCCCCTCCAACGGCTGACCCGGGCGTGCTCGGTTCGGCACGCGTGTGATCCCCGCCCGAGCGCCGCGGAAAGGTGCACCCCATGAGTTGGCTGCGGCGACCGGCGCTGCTGTTGATGTTCGCGCTCCTCGTCGACCGTCCGGCGGGCCCCGCCGCCTCCGCGACCCGGGCCGTCGACCCCACGCGGGTGGCCTCCGTCGCCGGGGCGCCGGCCCTCACCACGCTCGAGCGGGACCTCACCTTCGACGCCGCGCGCTTCGCGCTGCGCACGACCGCGGCCGGCACGGTCGTCGAGATGGAGGGCGCAGGGCGTGAGTCCGCGCCCGGGCGGCCCGACCTGCCGCTGGCGGGTGAGCCGGTCGACCTGCCGGACGGCGTGCGGGTGACCGGCGTCGAGGTGGTGTCGGTCGAGACCGCTCTCTTGAGCGCGCGGGCCCAGGTGCCGGCCACGATGCAGGTGCGGCCGGGACTGGGCCCGATCGCCCGCACCGCGCCCGACCCCGCGACCTTCGGGCGCGCCGGCTTCGCCCCGGCCGCGTCGCTGGCCTCCCTGGGCTACCAGGGATGGATGCGCGGCCGCCATCTGGCGTGGCTCCGGGTGAGCCCGGTCCGCTGGGATCCCGCGACCGGACGGCTGGAGCGCGTCACCCGGATGACCGTGCGGTTGACGCTCGAGGCGCATCGCGACCCCGAGGTGGTGCCGCGCGAGCGCATCGTGCCGGAATGGGACGACGACGGTCCCACGCCACGGAGTGCGTTCGCGACCACGGCCGCCCGCGGCGGCCGGCCGGCCGAGCCCTTCGCGGCGACCCAGATCCCCTCGGTGCTGGGCAGCCCGGTCGCCTACGTCATCATCACCAGCGATGCCCTGGCCGGCGAGTTCCAGCGGCTCGCCGACTGGAAGACCCAGAGTGGCGTCCCGGCGGTCGTGCGCACGCTCAGCTTCATCCGCGCCCAGTACCCGAGCGGCACCGACGACGCGGACCGTATCCGGCAGTTCATCCGCGACGCCTACGGCCGGTGGAGCACCAAATGGGTCCTCCTCGGCGGCGATACCGACGTGATCCCGTATCGGATGGCGCGCACCTACCTCTTCGGCACCGAGGACATCCCATCCGACCTCTACTTCTCGTGCCTGGACGGGAACTGGAACGGCAACGGTAACGACCTCTACGGCGAGCCCTACGAGACCTCCACCGATCCGGGCGACAACGCCGACCTGCTGCCCGAGGTCTACGTCGGCCGCGCCCCGGTCACGAGCGTCTCGGACGTCCAGCTGTTCGTGAACAAGGACTTCAAGTACACGCGCACCCCGGTCGGGGACTACGAGAACTCGCTCGACTTCTTCGCCGAGGTGCTGTCGCCCCATCCCTGGAATCCGGGCGACCCGATCGACCTCGACGGGGCGTCGTTGGCCGAGGAAGTGCTGCCGTCGGTGAAGGCCATCCCCGCCCTCCACTACTTGCGGCTCTACCAGAACTACACCGACCCCGCCTGGGAGCCGGGATCGCTGCTCGAGACCAAGGCGCGGGTCCTCGACTCGCTGAACGCCGGCTACAACATGGCGATCCACATCGGGCACGGCTACCGCACCGTGATGTCGGTCGCCGACGGCAACCTCGAGAACTCGGACGTGCTGGCGCTCCACAACGGCGACCGGCTGAGCAACGTCTACTCGATCAACTGCACCTCCAACGCGATCGACTTCCCCAGCATCGGCGAGGCCTGGCTGCTGGCGCCCAACGGGGGTGCGGTCACCAACATCGGCTCGTCCCGCCTCGACTTCCCGGACTTCGGGCGGCAGTTCCAGAAGAAGTACTTCAGCCTCATGTTCGTGGACAGCGTCACCGCGGTGGGCGAGGCGCAGGCCAAGCAGAAGTCGCCCTACGTCGCCATCTCGAGCAGCGACAACGTCTATCGCTGGATCATCGATTCGATGCTGATGCTCGGCGACCCCGAGCTCCGCCAGTGGACCGGCCGGCCGCGCACGCTGAGCCTCATCCATCCGGCCAGCTACGCGGTCGGCGACACCACCATGACGGTCGGCGTCTCGATCGGCGGGACGCCGCTCTACGGCGCGCGGGTCACGCTGTACAAGCCCGGCGACGACTACCGCAGCGCCACCTCCAACGGCGCCGGCAACGCGGTGCTCGACTTCCGGCCCGGCGCGACCGGCACGTTCTACCTGACCGTGACCGGGTTCAACTGCCGCCCCCGGCAGGACACGCTCACCGTGGTGGCCCCGGCGACCGCGGCGCTGGCCGACCTGGCCCCGGTGATCGACGACGACGCCCTGGGCGGCAGCAGCGGCAACGGCGACGGCCAGTGGGACGCGGGTGAGACGATCGATGTGAATGTGCCGGTCATCAATCGCGGCGGCACCAGCGCCGCCTCGGTGACCGGCACGCTGTCGACCACCGACGGGCTGGTCACCCTGATCACGCCGTCGGCGACCTACGGCTCGCTGGGCGCCAACGCGAGTGCGACCGGCACGGCCTACCGCCTCAGCATCCCGTACACCTGCCCCGACCAGCGCGAGATCCCCTTCAGCCTCTCGCTGCTCGACGGCGCCGGCCGGCACTCGGTGCAACGTTTCAGCCTCACCACGCGGGCCCCCGCGCTGCGTCACCTCGTCCACACCTTCCAGGATGTGACCAGTCCCGGGAACGGCAACGGCATCCCCGAGGTGGGCGAGCCGATCACGATGCTGGTGCGGCTCCGCAACCTGGGCACGGGTCGCGCGAGTGCGGTGACCGCGAAGCTGCGTGACCACGATGGGCTGGCGACGGTGTCCGACAGCATGGCCGCCTTCGGCGATCTCGCCGCCGGCCAGGAGGTGCAGGGGGACGGGCTCGGCTTCACCATGGTCGGCGCCGGGGCCAAGCTCGAGCTGCGCCTCTCCGACTCCTACGGCTTCCTGTCCACGCAGACGCTGGACCTGGCGCGCCCGGCGACGCCGACCTCGCTGGTGGGGAGCGGGACCCAGACCTCGATCGCGCTGACCTGGGGCCAATCCGCGGCCCCCGATCTCGCCGGCTACAACGTCTATCGCAGCGCCACCTCGGGCGGGGCACTCACCAAGGTGACCACGGTGCCGACCGACCGCACCGCCTACTACCAGGACGAGGGCCTGGCGCCGCTCACGCGCTACTACTACAAGGTCACGGCCCTCGACAGCTCGGCCAACGAATCGGCGCTCTCGGCCGAGGCCACCGCGAGCACCAGCCCGCCCAACCACGCCGTGTTCCCAATCTTGATGGGGCGCTCGAGCCCCGCCTCGGTGGCCGTCGACTACGTCTACTCGCCGGCGACGATGGACATCGTCGCCGGCTCGAACCTGCTCTACGTGTGGCACGCCGACGGCACCGCGCCACTCGACGCCGACGGGACCTCGGTGACCCATGGCGACTTCTCGCTGCGGGGGAGCTACTTCGCGGCCGGGGCGTCGCTCGCCAAGCTCGACCACGCCGCCTGGAGCATCATCGCCCCGTCGTGGGACTCGCTGGCGATCTACGTGTTCGATCCCGCGGGCAACGTGCGACCCGGCTGGCCGTTCCCGACGCCCGACCCGGTCTGGTCGTCGGTGGCAATCGGCGACCTCAACGGCGACGGCAGCGACGAGCTGGTGTTCGGCTCGAACGGCCGCAAGATCTACGCGCTGCGCGCCAACGGCACCGAATGGCGCGACGGCGACAACGACGCCAGCACGAAGGGTGTGTTCAAGGCGCTGAGCATCGACTACAACTACGGCACGCCCGCCCTGGCGGACGTGGACCACAACGGGCAGCTCGACATCCTCTACGCCTCGACCGACGGGCACCTCTACGCCTGGCGGCCCGACGGCAGCGACCTGCCGGGCTTCCCGGTCGCGATCGGCGCCGGGACCAGCAGCTCGGTGGCCGCCGGCTACCTGGACGGCGCCAGCGACACCCAGCTCGACATCGTCGTCACCTCGCACAACGACTCGCTCTACGTGTTCAAGTCGGATGGCGGGCGCCGCGCCGGCTTCCCGGTCTCGGTGCGCTTCCAGGGCAACGGCCGCGATCCGTCCCCCGCGCTCGCGGACATGAATGCGGACGGTTTCATAGACATCGTGGTGGCCAGCACCGACGGCGCCATCCACGTGTTCGACCGCAACGGCGTGTCCAATCCGAACTTCAGCACGGCTCCGCCTCGGAGAGCAGCCCGGTGGTCGCGGACATCGATGGCGACGGCCTGCCGGACGTGGTCGAGGGCGACGAGAACGGCACGCTCAACGCGATCTCGGGCACCGGGCAGGTGCTGCCGGGCTTCCCGATCCAGCTCGGCGGCGAGGTGCGCGGCACGCCGGCGCTGTGCGATTGCGACGGGGACGGCAAGACCGAGATCGTGGTCTCCGCGTGGGACGAGAAGACCTACGTGTGGGACTACGACTTCCCGTTCTCGCCCGGGCGCGTGCCGCCGTGGCCCCAGTTCCATCACGACGCGCGGCGCACCGGGCTCGCCGGCGGCTCGGCCCTGGTGGGCGTGCCGGGGCCCGATCCCGCGCTGCCGCGCGTGCTCGCGCTGGCCCCGCTGGCGCCCAACCCCGCGCGCAACGCGGCCCACGTGACCTGGGCCGTGCCCGCCGACCAGGCCGGCGCCGACCTCGACCTCTCGATCTACGACCTGGCCGGCCGGCGGATCGTGCGGCTCGCCTCCGGCAAGACGCAGCCCGGGCGCTTCACCGCGGACTGGGACCTGCGGGCCCCGGACGGGTCGCGCATGGGCAACGGCATCTACTTCGTGCGCTTCACGGCCGGCACGTTCTCGGCGACCCGCAAGCTGGTGGTGATGGAGTAGCCGCGGCGCTTGACCCGCGTCCCGGGCGGCCCGTAGTGTCGCCGCCCACCCGCACCACCGACCGTCGATCCGAGAGGGGCCCCTGATCCCGATGAGCGTCCGCGTCCGCTTCGCACCCAGCCCGACCGGCTTCCTGCACGTGGGGGGCGCGCGCACCGCGCTCTACAACCACCTCCACGCCCGCCGCCTGGGCGGCGTCTTCATCCTGCGGATCGAGGACACCGACGCGGCCCGCTCCACGCCCGAGTCGCTGGCCGCCATCTTCGACAGCCTGCGCTGGCTGGGTCTGACCTGGGACGAGGGGCCCGAGGCGGGGGGCGCTCATGGGCCCTACTTCCAGTCGCAGCGCGGCGAGCACTACCAGGCGCATGCGCGCACCCTGATCGCCGCCAACGCCGCCTATCCGTGCTACTGCACCCCCGAGGAGCTGGAGGCGCGGCGCGAGGCGCAGGCCGCGCGCGGCGAGCCACCCCGCTACGACGGGCGCTGCCGCGGGCTGGACGCGGCCGGGCGCGCCCGGCTGGCCGCCGAGGGGCGCACCGCCGCCCTGCGCTTCGCGCTGCCCGGGCCGGGCGAGACCGCGTGGGACGACACCGTGCGCGGCCGGGTCGCCTTCCGCAACGAGGTGCTCGACGACTTCGTGCTGATGCGCTCGGACGGTCTGCCGACCTACAACTACGCCTGCGTGGTGGACGACCACGCCATGGAGATCAGCGAGGTCATCCGCGGCGACGACCACATCTCGAACACGCCGCGCCAGATCCTGATCTACCAGGCGCTGGGCTGGACGCCGCCCACGTTCGCGCACGTGCCGATGATCCTGGGGAGCGACGGGTCGCGGCTCTCCAAGCGCCACGGGGCCACGTCGGTCGCGGCCTATCGCGACCTGGGGTTCCTGCCCGAGGCGCTGGTCAACTTCCTGGCGCTGCTCGGCTGGTCGTTCGACGGCCAGCGCGAGCTGTTCACGCTGGCCGAGCTGGAGCAGGCCTTCCGGCTGGAGCGCGTGGGCTCGAATCCGGCGGTCTTCAACCTCGAGAAGCTGGAGTGGATGAACGGCCAGCACCTGAAGCGCCTGTCCGAGGAGGAGCGCGTGCGCCGCGTCGATGCGTTCCTCGCCGCCCGCGGCTACGACCCCGCCGCACACCCGCCCGAGTGGCGCGCGCTGCTGGTGCGCGCCATCGGCGACCGGCTCAAGACCCTGGCGGACGCCGAGGGTTACGGCCGCTTCGCGCTGCGCGAGGCGCTCGAGGTGGACCCCGAGGCGTGGGCCACGCTGCGCGAGAAGCCCGAGGTGGGCCCGCGGCTCGCCGCCCTCGGCGACCGCCTGGCCGCAGATCCGGAATACAGCCTCGAGAGCCTCGAACGCTTGACGCGGGGGCTCGCGGCCGAGCTCCAGATCAAGGCCGGCGACCTGATGTCGGCGGCGCGCGTGGCGCTCACCGGGCGCAGGGTGGCCCCCGGGCTGTTCGAGGTGATGGCGCTGCTCGGGAAGGAGCGCGCCGCCGCGCGCCTGCGGGACGCCGCCGCGCGCTGGGCCGAGGAATCGCCGCACGCCCAAGTCTGAGGGGAGCGGTCGCTTCGGCGCGCTCGCGCGCCCCGATCCGCGGCGCGCTGGGAAGAGGTCGGAAGCCCGGGGGCCGGGTGCCACGAGGCGCCGCAAGGCGGCTTGCCGGGCCTGCGGGCCTTTGTTAGATTGCGTCGCCACATCGTATTGCCCGGTGGTGTAACGGTAGCACGACTGGCTCTGGACCAGTTAGTCGAGGTTCGAATCCTTGCCGGGCAGCCACTCTTCAAGGGCCGTCGCGACCCGCGGCGGCCCGTCACCACGCCGCGACCCGCCGCGGCCCGCCCGCCGACCGCGCGTCGTCCACCGAGGTGCCGCGATGGATCTGGTCGTCGAGGCCGCGCTCTGGCTCAACCGGCGGCTGCCGCGGCGCTCGCTCGCGCGCCGCGCCTCGAGCGACGCCTACGCCGAGTGGGAGTACGCGACCGGGCGGGCCGTGTTCTCGGAGCACTTCGGCGCCGACCGGCTGCGCGGCGTGCGCGTCCTCGACGCCGCGTGCGGGCCGGGCGGCAAGACCGCCTGGTACGCCGAGTCGGCCGCGTTCGTGGTGGGCGTCGACCTCGCGCCCGGTCACCTCGCCGAGGCGCGGCGCTATGGCGCCAAGCGCGAGGTGGCGGCGCGACTCGCGTTCGTGGCCGGCGACGCCGGGCGGCTGCCGCTGCGCGACCGCTGCATGGACGCCGTGACCGCGAACGACGCGATGGAGCACTTCGCCGACCCCGAGGCGGTGCTGCGCGAGCTGACGCGCGTGCTGCGGCCGGGGGGCACCTTGTTCGTCACCTTCCCGCCCTACTGGTCCGCGAACGGGGCGCATCTCTACGACTACGTGCGCCTGCCGTGGTGCCAGGTGCTGCTGCCCAGCCGCGCGCTGCGCGTGGTGGTCGAGCGTGCGGTGCTCGAGGAGGAGACGCTCCGCGGCGGGGAGGGCGTCGCGGCGCGGGCGGCGCAGATCGCCCGCGAGCAGCTCGACTTCTTCGAGCACGCCCTCAACGGCATGACCATCGCGCGCTTCCTGAGCCTGGTGCGCGCCGAGCCGCGACTGCGGCTGAGACGGCTGCGCTGCGTGCCGCCCAAGGTCCGCGCGCTCCAACCGCTCGCCTCGCTCCCGGTGCTGCGCGAGTACCTGACCGGGCTCGCCGTGGCCGAGCTGGAGGCGGTCGGATGAGCCCCGCGGCCGCGACGCCCGCCTCGGCGTGGAGCCGGATCAGCCGGACCACCCCCGGCCCGTGGGCGTTCTGGCGCTTCAACTGGATCATCAACCGGCTGATCGCCGCGGCCGCGGCCAGGACGCGCCGCTACGCGCACGGCACGCTGCTCGACGTCGGTTGCGGCTCGATGCGGGCCCGCCCCTGGTACCAGGACCGCATCACCCGCTACCTCGGCATCGAGCTGCCGACCTCGCCCTACCCGCTCGCCCAAGGCATCGCCGCCTTCGCGCGGGGGGAAGCGCTCCCGTTCCGCGACGGCAGCATCGACACCGTGGTCGCGGTGTCGATGATCACCTGCACCCCCGAGCCGCAGCGGGTGATCGACGAGGCCTATCGCGTGCTGAGCCCGGGCGGGGCGCTCATCATCGAGTTCACGCAGATGGTCCCGGTCCACGACGAGCCGCACGACTACCTGCGCTTCACCCACTACGCGGCGCGCTGGTTGCTCGAGCGCGCCGGCTTCGAGATGGTCGAGTGTCTCCCGGTGGGCGGCCTGATGACCCGGGTGGCGCTGAGCCTGATGGCCCCGCTCAACCGCATCAATCGCGGGCCCACGCGCGTGCTCACCGAGCTGCCGGTGCGGCTGCTCTACATCGTGATCCAGCTCGGATTCGCCCTGCTCGACCGGGTCTGGTTCGACCCCAAGGAAGTCATCGCCAACCTGGTCGTGGCGCGGCGGCCCGCGCCGGGGAGGGCCTGAGCCTGCGCACCGCCGACCTCAACTGGATGCAGCTCGCCGATCAGGCCGCGCGCGACGACCGCGCGGTGCTCCCGGTGGGCAGCACCGAGCAGCATGCCTACTTGAGCCTGTGCACCGACTCGACGCTCGCCGAGCGCGTGGCGAGCGAGGCCGCCGAGCCGCTCGGGCTGCCGGTCTTTCCCGTGTTGCCCTACGGCGTCACGCCCTCGTTCATGGCCTACCCCGGCACCGTGACGCTCTCGACCGCCGCCTTCACGCGCGTGGTGGAGGAGATCCTGGACAGCCTCCATGCCGGTGGATTCCGGCGCGTGCTGATCGTCAACGGCCACGGCGGCAACGCCGCGCTGCACGACGTCGCGACCGCGTGGATCGCCGCGCACGCCGGGGCGCGCGTCAAGGTCCACGACTGGTGGAAGGCGCCGCGCACCTGGGCCCAGGTGCAGGCCATCGATCCCGTCGCGTCGCACGCCTCGTGGATGGAGAACTTCCCCTGGACGCGACTCGCCGGGGTGGCGATGCCCGCGGGCGGGAAGCCGATGACCGACCTGGTACGGCTGCGCACGCTCGCCCCCGAGGCGGTGCGCGAGACGCTGGGCGACGGCAACTTCGGCGGCCGCTACCAGCGCGACGACGCCGAGATGGCCACGCTGTGGGCGGTGGCCGTGGCGGAGACGCGCGCCGCGATGGCGGATGGGTGGGGATGAAGCGGTGGAGGGCTGTCCGGCGTGCCCCTGGGGCTCGCGCGCCCCGTCTTGACGCTTCGGAACGGCGCTCGCTATAGTGCCGCCCGCCTCCGCGCGCCGGTCACGGCGCGCCCGTGGCGCTATCGT
>VBPB01000268.1 GCA_005893365.1 Candidatus Eiseniibacteriota bacterium | reverse complement strand
TTCTGGCAGCCCGGGGGCGGAACCCTCCTGAACCCTCCGATCGGGATGCCGTTCTTCTTCAAACTGCACGCAGGCCGCGGCGGGGCGATCGTCGGGTTCGGCCACTTCTCGTGGCGATCACGATTGCCGGCTTGGCTCGCTTGGGACTGCTTCGAGCAGGCGAATGGAACGCCGGACCGAAGACGGTTCTTGGAGCTGCTTGCCGAGCGAAGGTCAGAACCCGTCGACCTAGGCGGCAGCTTCAATATCGGATGCCTCTTGATCTCCCGTCCGGTCTTTTTCTCGGAAGGAGACACGGTCCACCCGCCCGATGACTGGCCGCGGTCGGGTGTCCAACAGGGCAAGAGTTATGACGTCGACAAGGGCGAGGGGGCCCGGATCCTCGCAGAGTGCCAAGCAAGGGCAACGAAGTACGCCGAAGGGATCCCTCCGGCGGCGGGCGCAAGCGTACACGCCGACCAACCGGGTGAACGCTTCGGGAGTGCGCAGGTGATTGTGCCCCGGCTGGGTCAGGGCGGCTTCCGGGTTCGGGTCACGGATGCGTACGGTCGCGCATGTGCGATTACGACCGAGCACTCGCTGCCCGTCTTGGATGCAGCGCACATCCGGCCCTTCGCCGAAGGCGGCACGCACGACGTTCGCAACGGCATTCTCCTTCGGACCGACATCCACCGACTCTTCGACCAAGGGCTGGTTACCGTGACGCCGGACTATCGATTTGTCGTCAGCGACCGGCTGAGGAGGGATTACAGCAACGGCCGCGCCTATTATGACCTTCAACGGGAGATAGAGAAGGCAGGGATAATCCACTTACCCGCAGACCACGCGTTGCACCCCGACCCGGTGGTCCTCGAATGGCACAGGAGGGAGAAGTTCGTGGCGTGATCCCGAACTTGTCGGGGGCCCCTAAGCTGATGCAGGCCTGCGCGCCCGCTCTTGGCGGCGGCATAGCCAAGTGGGAAGGCCATGGTGGAGCATCACCGGCTACGCCTCGGTCGCCTCGGGCGTCGTGACGTTCAACGGGCTTGTGCGACGGTTCTTGGCGGGTCGCGCCTCGCCTGCGGACAGAAGGTAGCCGACCTCGCGCAGGCTGCGCCTGAAGGTAACCTCCGAGGACGCCGGCACCACGAGAAGTCGTTCTCCGACCCGCATGCAGTGCCTGCGGGTCCGCGAATCGTTGGCAATGGACGCGGCGAGGGCGGAATCGGCGCACTCGATGAGGCGGCCGAGGCCTCGGTCGTGGACCTTCGCACTCCGGTCCGCGACATCGTCGAGCAAGTGCACGACTCTGTCGGGGATAGGGGCGTCGCATCGCGCCGCCAGGAACTCTCGGATCTCTGCCACCGGCCATCCTCGTTCAATCGCGGTGAGAAGCCTGCCGGAATCCAGTCGCCAGACGAGGTCCGAGACACGCGAGGCGCAGGCATCCAGGGCGAGCCGGTCGCCCTGCTCCAGGGCCGAGCCGATGGCCGAGATTTCTAGACTTGGGAGGATTCTGAGCACCGGCTTGACCTCAACGGGTGCGGGCTCGTAATCCGATGCCATACCCAGGCAGTACGCCCCGAGCCGCGTGATGCGGAAGTACATCAGCCCGTCGTACCGGCTGAAGAAGAGGAGCTCGTCCGTGCCCCACAAGCTGTGGTAGTCGCGTCGAGCGCCCGCAGGCGGCAGAAGCGCGACGTCGATCAGGCCGAGTGTGGCGGCGTACTCGAACAGCAGGCACAAGAGATAGCGGTTCTCCAGAATGCGCTCGCCGTTGTCGTAGCCGAGCGAGCCGTACTGAAGCTCGCCGATGTAGAGGTGCCATGCATTGCGGGTCACCGCCAGGTCGTTGCCCGAGGCCCGCATGAACCGGAAGAACTCGTCGCTTGAGATCCAGCTGCCGACGGGACACCCGGCCAGAGTGTCGGCGACCGCGACCCGTCGGGACGACACAGCACTTGGCCCGTGCTTGCCCCGGCCGGTCTGTCCCTTGACGCAATCAATGCGCGAGATCTCGTCAAGGATGGTGGTGTCCACCCACTTGGTCCACAGCGCGCGGATCGTCTCGGCGGCCGGCTCGGAGAGCGCCCTCCTTCCCGCCCTGGTGAGCTGCAAGTTCGCGCCAGCGAGTTGAGCAAGTCCACCAGCTTGGATGAGCATGGGCCAAGCGAACGCGCGGATCGGTCCGGCATTCTCGTCGTGCCACCTGTCCTTGGGCGGCACATGCGGGTAGTAGTCGCCGCCTTCCAGGATCGCCGTGATCGCGTCAAGGGTCGCTGACGAGGCCCGGCGCGTCTTGGCGCTCACCGCGACCTTTCCGGCGTCGACGAGCCGCAAGACGGAGAGCAGCTCCCGTTGGGCTACTCGCTCCGATTCATGGAGGGTGAGCGTGACCGGCTCTGTTCCCTTCTCGGTGGTCCTCGTCTTCGAGTTCCAACGCTCGAACGGCCGGTCGTAGTTGGCTGGGAGTTGGTCGAGAGTCATGATCCTCGCCTCGGCGGGCGGCGGCACGAACGCCGCAAGGCGGTCCTTGAGGTCGGCCGGCATCACGCCGTTCCCGTAGAAGAAGAATCCCAGCGACGACGCAATCTGGCGATCGCCGCGCCCGTCGGGCGCCCTCCAGTTGGGAGCCCGGCCGTACTTCGCGTCGAAGCGATCGGCGAAAAAACGCGTCGACCCCGAATGGACGACCTCGGCCACGGCCGCCCGCTGCAGATCATCGAGAGCCTGCCAGACCGAGCGCAATCGCTCCCCCTCGAGGTGGCGGAGGATGACGGCGGCGAGGTCGCCCTTCCGGGTGGGCAGCTTCTCCCGCGTGAGCGCGGCGAGCTTTCTGAGGTCTTCCGCGGTCATGCACTCGGAGAGCGCGACTTCGAGCGTGGGGATGCTCCCATCGAGATGGTGTCGCTTCATGCTGTCTCCGTGGCGCCCCGCTGCTTGGCTGCGCGCCGGGCCTGCTCCTTCCGTGCGAGGATCCACGCCTGCATCTTCGGGTCCGGTCTCTTCGTCTTGTTGGGCACGCGTGTCACCCTTGCTCGCCACGCTCTTCCCAGGCGGTCCTCGCCCGGACGTCATCGACCAGGAAGCGCACCCCCTGGTTGTCGGAGGGGTTGAGCCAGAGCATCTGGTTCAAGACGCGCTCGGCTTCCTGGAATCGACCGAGCCGCCACAGGCACAGACCGAAGCCGTGCATGCAGCGGAGGAACGGCCGGTTGTCGATGTGCCCCCACGGCAGGACTCCCTCGAAGTTGCCGCCGGTCGACAGCTCGCCGATGCGCAGGCCCACCGCGTAGTGACGGATGGCCTCCTGTGGCCCGTGGTCGAATACCAGGTTGCCGAGGTGAGCATGAGCGTCGAGGCAACGGAGATCGGCCTGGCATAGCTCCATCAGGATCCCGTGCGCCTGCTCGGCGTCGCCAGCGTCCTTGAAGTCATTGGAGTCGGTGATGGGATCGGCGTCCGGGTCATCCGGGTCCGCCCCCGGCAGCACCTGCTCCATTTCGAACGCGGCTCGCGGGCCTCGGGCGATGATCGGCTCGGCCCAGGCCTCGATCGGCCCGACGTCCTCGCCCCAGTACTCGTCCTGGGGGTCCCACACGCCCTGGTCCTCGAGTCGCAGAGGCACGAGGCCCAGAGAGCCCACATCGAGCCGGGCGGACGCGATCTCGCCCGAGAGGTAGGGATGGCCGGCGTAGCTCCATTGCTTGTGCGGCTTGACCACGACGATCTCACCCGGGACCACGTCCCAGATCCCGCGCGCACGGAGCGTGATGACCCGGTCGCTGTCCAGGAGTCGGCAGCGCACCGCCCCCTCCTTGACCGAGAGGGCGACTAGCTCGACTGGACCTCTCAAGTCGATGTCGGTCGAAGTGGCTTTGTGCTGGCGTCTGCGGCGGGCCAGCTCCGCCAGTTGGGGATCGAGCCGAGGCGGCTCCTCGTGATCCATGGGCAGCTGCTCATTCCCGTCAAGATCGCGGTACTGCGGCGGCTCGCCGACGGACTCGATGACGCGCGGGTAGGATCCTCCGGCGTCCGTGATCCCCTCGCCCACCATCCGCACCTCATGCCGCAGTTCGTCGCCAGAGTCGAACAGGTAGAGAATCCGCTTGTCTTCGTTCGGCGATCGCATGTCCGGACCGCCGTACTCGAACGTCGGGTCCCACGCGCGGTTGTTCAGAAAGAACGCGTAGGCGTGGTCGTCGTCGAGCTCGAAGGCATGCTGGATCGCTAGGTGGAGATCGTGCAGGGTCTGTTCAGCCCGAAGCTCGATGACCCGCGACACGTGAAAATCGTACCAGGGAGTGATCTGGAAGAGCAGCGTCCGTCCGGCGGGCTCAGTCATGATCGCCCTTCGTCCGGTAGGAGGGGGCCGGGCGCATGGGGTGCGACGGACCGGCGGGCGTTGGAGATGTCCCAGCACCCATGCCTGCGACGTTGCGCGGGTTCAAGTAGTCGAGATGGCATGCTGTATCGCCGTCTGCTCCCGGGAGTTCCGGCCGGTTCGTCGACAAGTGCCTCGGCCACCTCAAGCTCGCGGCCCCACGCTGGCGATGTGGATCGCAATCGTATAGGAGGTAGCTGGGCAGCAGGCGCTCTTCACTGACGCGGGACCGAAGACACCTTCAGCCTATTGCGCTGCCGCACCCTTCGCCCGCGGGTCGATCGAATACCCCATGGCGCGATACCCCCTGAGCCGTTTCCGGAACATCGCCTCCAGCAACGGGACGCCTGCGTCGACGTAGTCGTAGATCCGCACCTCGGTCTTCTCCGGAAGGTGGCGATGGAGGCGGCCGGCGTACTGGATCAGCGTGCCCTTCCACGAGACCGGGAGGGCGAGGAAGAGCGTGTCCAACCGCGGGTCGTCGAATCCCTCGCCGGCGAACCGGCCCGTGGCCACGATCACGCGCTCTTCATCGCGCGGCGTGGCCTCCAGTCGTTCGGACACTTCGCGGCGGTTTTTCTCGGTCATCCCACCCTGGAGGACGATGACGTTCTTGACCGCCTTCGAGAGCTCCAGGGCGAAGAACTCAAGGTGATCCCTGCGCTCCGTCAGAACGAGAGGTGAGCGGCCGGCAGCGACCGCAGCGATGACGTCGTCAATGATGAGCGAATTGCGTCCGGAATCACCTGCGAGCCAGCGGTACACGTCCTGAATCGTCGGCGATGTCGGGATTCCAGGCAGACTGAAGCCTGTCTCGCGCACCAACAGTTCGCGCGAGAAGGACCTCGCGGCACGACTGCGAGAGTCGACGACATGACGGATCGGTCCGAGCTGCATCTCGAGGATGGGGTGGTGTCCGTCGCGGCGCTGCGGCGTCGCGGTAAGCCCGGTCACGAACCGCGCCTTCACCTCGCGCATCACCCGCTCAAACGATACAGCCGGGACATGATGGCACTCGTCCACAATCACGTGACCGTAGCCGGCAACGAGATCCTCGACCCGGTCCCCCCGCACCAGGCTCTGGAGCATGGCCACGTCAAGCCTGCCGTTGGGCTTGTGCTTGCCAGCTCCGATCTTGCCGATCTCGGCGGGAGAGACGCCAAGGAAGATGGCGAGCTGAGCCACCCATTGTTCGAGGAGCGGACGACGATGGACGAGGATCAGCGTGCTGCGGGCGCGTCGGGCGGCCAGGTAGATCCCGACGACGGTCTTGCCGGTGCCCGGCGGGGCGACCAGGACGCCGGCATCATGTCGGAGCAGGGCCTGCGCGGCTTGCTTCTGGGCGGGCGTCAATGTCCCTTGGAAGGCAGCCTCGAGTGAGCTTCCGGCTACCCGCTTGTCCTCGACGGCCAACTCGATGCCGTACTCCCGAAGCAGGTTGTCGAGATCGGCCCGACAGCCCCGTGGCAGCGCCACGTAGTCGCCGATGTCGTCGGCGCACGAGATCACGCGCGGCGTCAGGGCCGTCGACAGACGGAGACTCTGGCGCTTGAAGAACTCCGGATTCTGGAATGCAGCCAAGCGCTTGATCTGATTCAGTAAGGGGGAGGGCAGCCCCGCCTTCTCCACATACAGACGCTGCGCGAGCATGGCCTGAATGTGCTTGGGAAGTGGCTGGGTGATCCATCGTCTGCCCCCAAGTCTGCCGCTCGCACGCCGACCACGAGGCCCTTGCGCTGGGCCTCAATCGCGATGCGGTCAACATCCTGTGGGGCCGATCTCGGCAGGGAAGCCAGATATGCCCACTGATTGGCATGGGGGAGCATCTGGTCGTCGAGGAAGACCGTGTTGCCGGCCAGACGCGGATCGTGCTGGAAGGGGAGCGCAATCAGGTTCCCGAATCCTCCGCGTGGCATCGTGTCCTGACTAGGAAACAGCCTGTCGTAGGAATCCATGCTCAGTTGGTGACGCCGCGACATGGTTTCCGTGACGATGTAACAGCCCATCCGCCGCGCGGTGCTCGCCGGGATGGGCGCGCTGAAGAAGAACCACACGTGGGCGCCGTTCCCGGAGCGCGATCGCTCGACTGCCGGGTGAATGCCGACACCTCGGCAGGTCTCGCGAAGGGCGGCGACATCCTCTGCCCAGGATGCCTTGTCGAGGTCGATGGCCAGCAACCAACAGGTCTCGTCCGCCAGCAGGGGGTACACACCGACGACGTGGTGGCCGCGGAGATGATCGAGGATGACCTGATCGTCGAACGGCAGGAACGCCTGGTTCGGGCATTCTCCGCACTTGATTCGCGGCTTCTCGCAGATTCCGCGAACCCACTCGTTGGCGCACGCTGGCGCATAGCCGCGTCTCCCGGTTCGGGAGTTTGTCCACAGCCTGGGAAACACATCGAGGCGGCCCCGGAACAGGCTGCGGAACAGCGCGATCTTCTCGGCCGACGATTGGACCGGGGCGTCGGCGACCCGAGAATCGAGGTGCACTGTCGCCGGCTCCTTGCCAACGTGCGCCAGCTGGTCCTTGCTTGCCTCGAGAAACCTGCGAGCTTCCAGCAGTTCGGAATCAAGGCGACCGATGCGCTGCTGGGTCTCGAGGATCGCCTTCTCGAGCATCTCCTCGCGATGCTGCCGGGCGGTCGGGGGAGCGGTCGTGCTCCCGATGGCGCACCCTGCATTTCCGAAACCGTAGCCACCGACCATTCAAGCCCGCGAAGCCGACGGAGCGCAACCCAATCGCGGCGAAACGCTTGGACGAGTTGGCCCAGGACGGGGGGGAAGGGTCTACCGGACCCTCTTCGCTTGGCGAGCAGTCACCGAGTGCGGTATAACTCTCTGCGCCGCAAGGCAGTGGCGGCGGCATAGCCAAGTGGTAAGGCGAGGGTCTGCAAATCCCGACGCCATATTCTTCAACGCCGGGCCCGTAAGCGATATCGCCTCAGACCGATAGCCCAATCGCCCCAGTGACTTATCCTCGCTGGGGCGATGTCCTTTGAGGGGACAGGAGAGGACACGAGAGGACGCGTTGGGAAGTTGAGACCGTAGCAAGTTGTAGCAGGCAAGGGCGAGGGTCGTTTGAGCCCTCCTGCCTTTCGGGGGAAGCCCAAGTGGTCGCCATGGGCGGGATGACGCTCTGGGCCGGGCGCCCTGCCAGGGCTGACTCGCCGGCCGCGCTCCGCGTATGCTCCTTTCATGGGCACGCAAGAACACTGGGAGGCCATCTACGGGAAGAAGCATCCGCAGGAACTCAGTTGGTACTTGCCCCACCTCGGCCATTCGCTGCAGTTCATCGAGCGAGCGGGTCTCTCGTCCACCGCAGCGATCATCGACGTCGGCGGCGGGGCTTCGACGCTGGCAGACGACCTGATCGCGCGCGGCTACCGAAACCTCACCGTCCTTGATCTGTCGGAGGGAGCAATCGCCCAGGCCAGATCGAGGCTTGGGCCCGACGCTACGGCGGTAAACTGGCTTGTCGGGGACATCACCGAGGTCGGCCTACCTGAGCACCAGTACGACTTCTGGCATGATCGCGCAGTCTTTCACTTCCTCACCGACGAAGGTCTCCGACAGCGGTACGTGTCCGCGGTTCGGCGGGTGGGCACATCGTGGTGGCGACGTTCGGTCCGGACGGCCCTGAACACTGCAGCGGTCTACCTGTGGTCCGGTACAGCCCCGAGGGGATCCACGCTCAGTTCGGAGGCCAGTTCAAGAAAGTGGGCGACGACAGCGAGGTGCATCACACTCCCTGGGGCAGCGAACAAGAGTTCGTCTACTGCTACTGTCGGCTGACGTCGTGAGAATGATCGACGCCTATGGTTCGGAGGATCGCTCAGATGCGTTTCGGTCACCCATTCGCCCTCTTGTCGGTTCTCGCGCTGGCTGGTGCCTCACTGGCCGGGCCGCCGGCTTGGTCGCCTCCGACGGCTCCCAGTCCTCTGCGTCAGATCTGGAGCTTCGACACCAAAGGCTGAGTGTTCTCCACGCCCGCGGTCGTGGGCGACGTGGTGTGCATCGGCTCATGCGCTGGGATGTTCTACGCACTCGATCGTGCCACCGGGCAGCCCCGCGGCCAACACGACGTGTTCAGCGCCGACAGCGTTCACCGGCAGTTCCACGGAGATGGACTTCTCGATGACGGGCTTCTCCTGATTGCCACGGACACCGGCGAAGGGAACACCGCTTACGTTTTCGCGTTTGAGCCCCGGACAGCCACGGTGCGATGGCGCCAGCCGATGGGCTCCGGGGTCATGGGCGACATCGCTCGGTGGAAGGATCGTCGCTATGCGGTAACAGTCATGGACGAACTCGTCTGTTTTGATGCCGAATCCGGCACGCGTCGCTGGTCCTATCGACCCGAAGGCGCCGTCTATGACTACCGCACGAGCACCCCGATTGTTGTCGGCGACCAGGTGTTCTATGCCGATCGCGACGGCACTGTCGGTGCCTTTCAGGCCGCGACTGGCCGCAGGCTTTGGCGTTCGCCACAGATCAGCCCGCTGACCACGTGGCTGGTCTATGCGGATTCCTCCTTGGTATTCATGAGGGGAGAAGACGCCCTCGTCCGGCTCGATCCTGCGACGGGGCGGGAACGGAACCGCACTCTTGTCGCCGGCGGCCCATACACCGGCGCGACCACACTCGTCGGTGACTCCTTGCTGTTGCTGCTCGGCCCCAAGACGCTGACCGCGTTTGACCTCCAGCAGGATCGCATTCGATGGTCGCACCGCGCGACGCAGGAGTGGACCTCCTCGCGCCCCTACGTCTGGCGCGATATGGTTCTCGCGGGCGATCGCGGACGATTGATCGCCTACGGACTCGCCGACGGCGCCACTCGATGGGCCCACACGCTGCAAGGCATGGTCCGTGGCATTGGAACCTGCGGCGACACGCTCTATGTCGGGACGCTCAAGGGCCAGGTGTATGCGCTCCTCCATGAACGCTGAGTCAATCTGGTGACGCCTTCGGCGGATCCGGCGATCGGACAGCGTGGATCGAGTGCTGATGGTCTTCATGCTGTTTCACCTCGAGGACCCCGCCGCCGGGCTCAGCGAAGCACGCCGCGTACTGTGTGCTGGAGGTCGACTCGGTACGATCACGTGGGGGAGCGAGCTCGAGTCGACTGCCATGCGTGTCTGGACCGAGTGTCTCGATGTTCATGGAGCGGAGCAGGCCGATCCGAGAGTCGTGAGCCGGCACGATCGAGTGGATACGATAGAGAAGGTGGGGGCGTTCCTTGGCGCGGCTGGTTTCGAAGACACCGCTTGCTGGGCCGAGGATCTGTCCTATCGCATCGAGGCGGATCATCTGCTTCGTTTACGCACGAGCCTGGGCTCGATGAAGCCTCGATTTGACAGCCTGACTCCCGATGCTCGGGACGCATGCCTGGCACAAGCTCGCCGTAGAATGGGTGGACTGGCCTCGGAGGCTTTCGTCGCCCGTGCAAGCCTCATCTATTCCGTGGCTCGCGCATAGCCCTCAACAACCTGTCCCGCCCTGCGCGGCTCGTTGCAGCCGTGAACCGCCGCGCGTCATGAGGGTCATTTCGGCGGATACTCGACTCCCATTTGCTTCGCGTATTCGGTCAATGGTTGAAGGCCAACGGCTCTACGCCTCTCGTCAACCCTTGCCTCGTCTTCGATTCGGATAGAATCCCCAACCGCCGTACGCGATCTTCGAATAGAGCTAGATCTGCTGCGCGCATCTGCGTGCTCCACGACGTGGGGCGCGTGGGTGACCAGAACAGGAGGACTCCATGGCCGAGCCCATCGAGGTTTCTCCCCTTGTGACTTCTAGAGGGCGAGCGCGGCCCCGCCGCGCGACCTTCCCGACAGTCTTCATCCGCGCTCTGGTGGCTACGGCCGTCATCTGGGTGGCTCCCGCGGCGCGCTCCGGACCGCGGGCCGCGGAGCAGGCCGCGGCCAGACTGGACCTCAGCGAGGCTTGCCGGCTGGACGAGGCCCAGCGGGCCCCCGAGGCCCTCGCGCATCTCGCGCCGTACGTGCGCGCACACCCTGGCGACGTTGCGGCGAGGAGTCTTCTCCTCAACATCCTGTTGCGGAGGAACTGGCCGCTTCCCATCGCCGAGATGCGCCACGGCGGTGCCGTCACCTGGGCGCAGTTCAGCCCGGACGGAAACATGGTGGTGACCGCTTCGGATGACAGCACTGCCCGCCTGTGGGATGCGCACACGGGGGAATCCCGCGGCCGGCCGATGAGGCACGAGGGCAAGGTGACCCGTGCGCTGTTCAGCCCCGACGGCGGGCGCGTGTTGACCGCCTCCGACGACGGAACCGCCCGCCTGTGGGACGCGCGCACGGGAGAGCCTGCCGGCCCGCCGATGCGGCACGCGCGTAGGGTCATGAGCGCGCGGTTCAGCCCCCACGGGGAGCGGGTGGTGACCGCGTCGGCCGACAGCACCGCGCGGATCTGGGACGCGCGCAGCGGGGATCCCCTGGGCCCGACGTTCCGGCACAGAGCGCGAGTCAACTCGGCGCTGTTCAGCCCCGACGGAGGGCGGGTGCTGACCGCGTCGAGCGACGGAACCGCCCGCCTGTGGGACGCGCGCACGGGGGACTCGTTGGGCACGCCGTTGACGGAGACGACTGAGTTTCTCGTGGCCGAGTTCAGCCCCGACGGCGGGCGCGTGGCTACGGGCGCCTTGGCAACCAGGGCGCAGCTGTGGGATGCGGGCACGGGCAAGGCGATTGGTGAGCCCCTGGAGCACGAGGACCAGGTCCATTCCGTGCAGTTCAGCCCGGATGGCGAGCGCCTGCTGACGGCTGCCTCGTGGGGGAGGTACGCGCAGCTCTGGAACGCTCGTTCCGGCGCAATGTTGGGCGAGCGGATGGCCCATGACAGCCGGATCCATT
>VBPB01000267.1 GCA_005893365.1 Candidatus Eiseniibacteriota bacterium | reverse complement strand
TGCACGCAAGCTGCACTTTCCGCTGCTCGCCGACTTCGAGCCCAAAGGAGCCGTCGCGCGCTCGTACGGCGTCTATCGCGCGGCCGACGGTTTTACCGAGCGAGCGCTCTTCGTCATCGACGCCGAAGGCGTCATCAGCTGGAGCTATGTATCACCGGTCGGCGTCAACCCCGGCGCCGAAGGGATTCTTGCGGCGCTCGAAGCCCTTCATCCGGAGGAGAGTAAGCCATGACGACGAAGCCACACGGCCCAGCGCTCGTGCTCCACGTGGGGCCGCGCGATCACGCGAAGGGTCCCACAAACGCTCCGGTCACGCTGGTCGAGTACGGAGACTACGAATGCCCGCATTGCGGCCGCGCTCATCCCATCGTGAGGTCGATCCAGCGCGAACTGGGCGAGCGTCTCCGGTTCGTCTTCCGGAATTTCCCACTGACCGAGGCGCACCCCAACGCCGAGAACGCCGCCGAGGCGGCCGAGGCGGCGGGAGCGCAGGGGAAGTTCTGGGAGATGCACGATGAACTCTTCGACCACCAGGATGCGCTTGAGCCGTCCGATCTGATCGGCATGGCGACCGGAATTGGGCTCGACTCACACAAGGTTGCCGCCGAGCTCAAGTCGCACGTCTATGCGGCGCGCGTCCGGGAGGATTTCATGAGTGGGGTCCGAAGTGGTGTCAATGGCACCCCGACGTTCTTCCTTAATGGCGTGCGTTACGATGGGCCGTGGGATCGACGGGACCTGCTGGCCGTGGTCGAGGCCGCGATCGACGCAGTGGCCGGGAGACCTCGCTAACAGCCAGTCCGGCGGCGGATTGCGGCTCGCACCAGGAGGTCACGGACTGTCCAGGAGCGCGGTCAGTGGGCAGGGAGCCTGCTCGACTTGCCAGCTGAGCGTAGTACTCTACGTTGTTGCTCCGTGACCCGTTAGCTCAGTCGGTAGAGCACCTGCCTTTTAAGCAGGGAGTCGCTGGTTCGAGTCCAGCACGGGTCACCATCCCATTGCCCGGCTTATCGTTGGGGCTATCTTTGCCCATGACTGCGATGCCACGGGGGCCTGCCTGGCCGAATCTCCCCTTGCCCTCCCGAATTCTTTTCCGCATCCTGTCAACTTTCTGCAAACCCCCTCAGGGGGTTGCCGCATCTAGACAGCCGTTGTGGGAGGGGCTCAGCAGGCCGACTGACCCGACACCCCAGCGATCGTCCACGGTCGCGCTCCCTGGCCTTGGCCCGATGCGGAGAAAGGAACGTTGGAGAAGATCGATTGCGATCAGGTGCTGGACCAGCTGTCCGAGTACCTCGATGAGGAGATGCGTGCGGAGCTGTGCGAGGCCATCAAGGAACACCTCGCCCGTTGCCAGGACTGTAAGGTCATGGTCGACTCGGTGCGCAAGACCATCGTGCTCTACCAGAAGCACTCGACCATCGAGTTGCCGATGCAGGCGACGGTGAAGTTGAGCGCCGCGCTCGCGCGCGAGTACGGACGCGAGCCTGGGCGCGCCGATTGACAGGCCCGCGCGCCCGCTCCTAGACTGCCCCGCATCGCTGTTTCGAACGCCCGCGTGACCTCGGTCCGCGGGCGGTTCTTTGTCCTCCCCGAGACCTCCGGATGGAACGCGTCGGCATCCTCGGCCTGCCCCAGTCGGGCAAGACCACCTTGTTCGAGATCCTGGTGCAGGGCGCGGGCGCCCAGGCGGCGGCCACGAGCGGCCGCGAACAGGTGGCGGTGATCGTCGTCCCCGACGAGCGCGTGGACCGGCTCGCGGCGATGTACCAGCCCAAGAAGACCACGCACGCGCGCATCCAGTTCGTGGACACGGTGGCCGCCGGGCACACCAGCGCCCGGGCCGCGGCGCGCGGGCCCGACCTGTTTTCGGGCGTGCGCAACTGCGACGCGCTGCTGGGCGTGGTGCGCGCGTACGACATCACGGGGGGTGCGGCGGCGGACCCCGCACGCGACCTCCGCGAGCTGGAAGGCGAGCTCATCCTCAACGACCTGGCGATCGTCGAGTCGCGGCTCGAGAAGCTGGCCAAGGAGATCCGCGTCGGGCGCAAGGAGGGGGAGCGCGAGCACGCGCTGCTCACTCGCCTCAAGGCGGCACTCGAAGCCGAGCACCCGCTGCGCGGCGAGGCGTTCGACGCCGAGGAGAAGAAGCTCACCCGCGGGTTCCAGTTCCTGACGCTCAAGCCGCTGCTGGTGGTGGTGAACCAGGGCGAGGGCGCGGCCTCGGCGCTCCCGCAGGCCGGGGCGCACACGCTGGTGGTCGGCCTGCGCGCCCATCTGGAGCGCGAGGTGGTCGGGCTCGCCGCCGGCGAGCGCGACGCGTTCCGGCGCGAGCTGGGCATCGAGCAGGACGGGCTCTCGCTCATCATCCGGGCATGCTACCGGCTGCTGGGGCTGATCTCGTTCTTCACCGTCGGTCCCGACGAGGTGCGCGCCTGGACGCTGCGCCGGGGCGAGAAGTCGGTGGACGCGGCGGGGGAGATCCACACCGACCTGGCGAAGGGCTTCATCCGCGCCGAGGTGGTGCCGTGCGAGAAGCTGCTCGAGGCCGGCAGCGAGGCGGCGGCGCGCCAGCGTGCCTGGATGCGGCTCGAAGGCCGCGACTACGAGGTGCAGGACGGCGACTGCCTCGAGATCCGGTTCAACAAGTGAACCCGCGCCGCCGCGACGGGGTAGGATGCCGCGTCCATCCCCGGCCCATCCTAAGGGGGACGAACCGATGACCCGTCGCGGCCTCCTGACCCGCGTCCTGCTGGTGGCGACGATGCTGGTGGCCGCCAACCCCGCGGCCCCCGCGCGGGCGGGCGCCCGTCTCGCCGATGTCCGCGGCCACATGCTGCTCGGCTACGCCAAGCTGTTCGACACCGGAGCGCCCGGCGGCTCCCTCTCGATCGGCGCCGGTTTCGACCACCCGGTCGCCGAGCGGCTGCGGGTGGGGCTCGACATCGGCTATCACCTGCTCGGCTCGCGCACGCTGACGCAGGGCTCGCTCTCGACCGGCCTCGACTACACCGTGTTCGAGGCGCTGGCGATGTTGCACTGGGCCCCGGACGGCCGCGATCCCCGGTTCACGCTCTCCGCCGGCCCGGGACTCTTCGTCGCCCGCGCGCTGCTGGGCGCCTCGCCGGTCGGCGCCAGCTTCAGCGGCTCGGCCATCGAGCAGACGCACCTGGGGCTGGCGCTCGGCGCCATGGTGGCGAAGCGCGGCGCCGCGCCAGTCCGCCTCGGCCTCCAGGCGGGCGTGCGCATCATCCCACTCGACGCCGGAAACTGGACGCTCACCACCGCCCGGGTCGCCATCCTCTACTAGCCTCCCCCGCAGGCCTCGTCCGGGCCCAAGCGGCCGCAGGCGCCCGTCGCGTTTTCGTTGACAGCGCGGGGGCGCTTTTCCTAGTCTCGCGCGTACGCGGAAAGGAGGTGATCCATTGCCTAGTCAGAAACGGAAGTGGATCGCGGAGGTGGCTGTCCGCTAGGACGGCCCACCCACAAGGCGGTTGGGTCGTCCGCGAATCCCAACAGCCCACCGGTGACGCGGGAGGCGCTCCGGCGCCTCCCGCGAACCTTTTGGGCCGCCGGCCCGGGCCCAGCCGGTCGAGCGGAGTTCCCGACCCGGGACGGCCGTTACCGATAGAGCGCCTTCACCGCTCCCCAGGTCTTGTTGGCGACCGGGTCGGTGATGCAGTTCGGGTATCCACCCTGCCAGCCCACCACGTTCCAGGTCGACGGCGTGGTGAGACCGATGGACGGCAGGCCGACCTGGTAGACCTGGATCCGGCTCAGCGCGATGTCCGCATGCGTGGCGCAGCCGGTGCAGGTCCCGACCGTCGCGTCGAACTTGAGCCGGAACGTGAACGAGTAGACCTCCACGCCGTCCGGGACCGGCTGCGCCTTGGCCTCGTCCACCGCCACGGTCCCGATGATGCGGATGACTCGCGGTCGCGCCGGGACGAGTTGGGCGATCGCGCCGCCGCCGGGACCACCCGGGATGGTGCCCCAGTAGTCGAGGATGCCGACCCCGGCCGCGTCCGGACACACGGTGTCGAAGTTCATCGAGTAGCCGAG
>VBPB01000264.1 GCA_005893365.1 Candidatus Eiseniibacteriota bacterium | reverse complement strand
TCCGAGTCGGGTCGCATATCCTCGCCGTCGCGCGTGTCGAGCGAACGCTCCCGCGCGACCCGGTCGGGCTTCGCGCCCAGCCGTTCCACCGCGCGCGACATCGCCGGCCGCGACGTGACCCCCACGCAGGCACGGGCCGGTCCGGGAACGAGACGACACATCTCATGGGGAGACACTCATGCCACTGGTGATCGGGATCCCGGCGGAAGTGGCCGCCGGCGAGAAGCGCGTGGCCACCGTGCCCGAGGTCGTCGAGAAGCTGATCAAGCTGGGCTTCGCGGTGGCGGTGGAGCGCGGCGCGGGCGCCGGGGCCAACTGCGGCGACGACGCCTATCGCGCCGCGGGCGCCGAGGTCGTGGACGGAGCGGCGGCGCTCTGGTCCCGCGCCGACGTCGTCTTCAAGGTGCGCGCCCCGTCGCTCGACGAGCTCGGCCTGATGCGCGACGGCACCACGCTGGTCGCCTTCGTGTGGCCGGCGCAGAACCCCGACCTGCTGCAGCGGCTGGCGGCGAAGCGGGCGACGGTGCTGGCGATGGACAGCGTGCCGCGCATCTCGCGTGCGCAGAAGCTGGATGCGCTCTCCTCGATGGCCAACATCGCCGGCTACCGCGCGGTGATCGAAGCGGCCCACGCCTTCGGCCGCTTCTTCACCGGGCAGATCACCGCCGCCGGCAAGGTGCCGCCGGCCAAGGTGTTCGTCATCGGCGCCGGCGTCGCCGGCCTCGCGGCGATCGGCACCGCGTCCGGCCTGGGGGCGATCGTCCGGGCCAACGACACGCGCCCCGAGGTGGCCGACCAGGTGGTCTCGATGGGCGGCGAGTTCGTCGCCGTGGACTACCAGGAGGAAGGCGCCGGCGTCGGCGGCTACGCCAAGGTGATGAGCGAGGGCTTCCAGAAAGCCCAGCGCGCGACCTTCGCCCAGCAGGCCAAGGACGTCGACATCATCATCACCACCGCGCTCATCCCCGGCAAGCCGGCGCCGCGCCTGATCACGGCGGAGATGGTGCAGTCGATGAAGCCGGGGAGCGTCATCGTCGACATGGCCGCCGAGCAGGGCGGCAACTGCGAGCTGACCGAGCCCGGCCGGGTGGTGGTGAAGCACGGCGTCACCATCATCGGCTACACCGATCTGCCCAGCCGCCTCGCCAAGCAGGCGAGCACGCTCTACGCCAACAACCTGCTGCGCCTGACCGAGGAGCTGTGCAAGACCAAGGACGGGGTCCTCGACGTCAACATGGACGACGAGGTGATCCGCGGGACGACGGTGATCAAGGACGGCACGATCACCTGGCCGCCGCCCGCGCCCAAGCTCTCGGCGGCCCCGCCCGCCGCCGCCAGCCCCAAGCCCGCCAAGCCGGCCGAGAAGCCCAAGGGGCACGGCCACGGTGGCGGCGAGCCGCCCTCGGCGAGGCGCACCGCGGTCATGTTCGCCATCGCGGCGGTCGCCTTCTGGTTCATCGGGGCGAGCGCCCCGGCCGCCTTCCTCTCGCACCTCACCGTCTTCGTGCTGGCCTGCTTCGTGGGCTACATGGTGGTGTGGAACGTCACGCCGGCGCTGCACACGCCGCTGATGAGCGTCACCAACGCCATCTCCAGCATCATCGCCATCGGGGCGCTGGTGCAGGTGGCCCCGCCGCTGATGACCGGGGCGGCGGACCGTCCCGCGACCTGGATCCTCGGGCTCGCGGTGGTGAGCATCGCGCTGACGACGATCAACATGTTCGGCGGTTTCGCCGTCACCCGCCGGATGCTGGAGATGTTCCGGAGATAGGGGAGCCCATGATCTCTGCGAGTCTGGCCACCGTCGCCTATATCGGCGCGACCATCCTCTTCATCATGAGCCTGGGGGGACTCTCGCACCCCGAGTCCTCGCGGCGCGGCAATCTGTTCGGCATCATCGGCATGACCCTGGCCGTGCTGGCGACGATCTTCGGGCCCCGGGTGACCCCGGCCGGCTACGCGTGGATCATCGGCGCGATGGCCGTGGGCGCCACGATCGGCCTCTACGCCGCGCGCGTCGTGCGCATGACGCAGATGCCCGAGCTGGTGGCGCTGATGCACAGCCTGGTCGGGCTTGCGGCGGTGCTGGTGGGCTTCGCCAACTACATCGATCCCGCCGCCGCCGGGCAGTTCACCGGCGCCGAGAAGACCATCCACGAGATCGAGATCTACCTCGGCGTCCTGATCGGCGCGGTGACCTTCTCGGGCTCGATCATCGCGTTCGGCAAGCTCTCCGGCAAGATCAGCGGCAAGCCGGTGCTCCTGCCCGGACGCCACGTCATGAACCTCGCCGGCCTGCTGGTCGTGATCGGGTGCGGCGGCGCCTTCATCAACGCAGACACGGTCGCCGAGGGCATGACGCCGCTGATCGTGATGACCGGCATCGCCCTGCTCTTCGGCATCCACATGGTGATGGCGATCGGCGGGGCCGACATGCCGGTGGTGGTGTCGATGCTCAACAGCTACTCCGGCTGGGCCGCGGCGGCCACCGGCTTCATGCTCTCGAACGACTTGCTGATCGTCACCGGGGCCCTGGTGGGCTCGAGCGGCGCCATCCTCTCCTACATCATGTGCCGCGCGATGAACCGCAAGTTCCTCGCCGTGATCGCCGGCGGATTCGGCACCGAGGGCGGCAAGCCGGCGGCCAAGGGCGGCGCCGCGCCGGCCGGCGAGGTCACGCCTATCAGTGCGGTCGAGACCGCCGAGCTGCTGCGCGAGGCGAAGCGGGTCATCATCGTGCCCGGCTACGGCATGGCGGTGGCGCAGGCCCAGCACACGGTGTACGAGATCACCAAGTTCCTGCGCGAGCGGGGCATCGACGTGCGCTTCGGCATCCACCCGGTCGCCGGCCGCATGCCCGGCCACATGAACGTGCTGCTGGCCGAGGCCCGCGTGCCCTACGACATCGTGTTCGAGATGGACGAGCTCAACGCCGACTTCCCGGACACCGACGTCGCGATGGTGATCGGCGCCAACGACATCGTGAACCCGGCCGCCCAGGACGACCCGACCAGCCCCATCGCCGGTATGCCGCTGCTCGCGGTGTGGAAGGCCAAGCCCTCGATCGTCATGAAGCGCAGCATGGCGTCTGGCTACGCGGGCGTGGACAACCCGCTCTTCTACAAGGACAACAACCGGATGCTCTTCGGCGACGCCAAGAAGATGCTCGACGAAGTGCTGGTGGCGCTGAAGAGCTGAGCGTCGCTCGCCGCCCGCGGGTCAGCGGGCCGCGTTCGTTCCCAGGGCGGTGGCGATCACCACCGCCAGGCCCGACAGCACCTCGGTCACGCCGAACCGCGGGATCGAGAGGCGCGGCCGCGCGGGGGCCACGATCCAGAAGTGGAGGGGGCGATTGTAATTGAACCGTTCCTTGACGGGACGATTCTTTACGCTCCCTAAACAGTCCCCGGTCTTTACCCGATTGTCGTCAGGCGAGAACCGGAGCACGCTACGGGTAGTCGCCGGGGAATTCGGTGACGCCAGTGGTCGCGCAACCCATGAACCGTGAGCGCATGCACCCGTCACGCTGCCGGCCGACCGGCAGGCGACTCGGGCAGGGCGCTCACCCGCCGCCCTCGAAAGGGCAGGAGGTGCGAAATGGCAATGAAGGGGCATTCCACCCAGGCCACGTCAGTGAGTTCCCGACTCACGGAGACGCGGTGGAATTCCATCGAGGACCCGGGCTGCTACCTCATGGTGGCCAGCGGGGACCTCGTGAGGATCCCGGCGGAGTCGCTGCTTCCGGGGCACTCCCCGCTCCTCACGTTCACGTCCAAGGCGGACGTGAGGGTCGCGAAGTTGTCGGACAACCCGGCGGAACCGATCTCCGTGCTGCGGTCGATCGCCGCTGACAACGACTACTTCGTCAACTTCTGATTCCGGGATGCCACGGCCCCACCGCGCGGGGGCCGGAGCCCGCCGGGGCTCCGGCGCCCGTGCCGGGGAGGTGGCTCCGCACGGCTGGTCCTCAGCCGGCGATCGGAACCCATCACTCTGGGGACCCTGAAGTCGTCCGCTCGTTTAGGGCGGCCCGGGCCGCCCCCCGCCGGGTTCGCGGACGACCTCGAAGATCGCCACACCGGAGTCGAGACCCTCCCGCCACGAGTAGACCATGCGAAGGCGGCTCTCGCGCGCCCGGAACGCGGGGTCGAGCACGAGTGCGCGAAGCTGCGGCCGGAAGGCGCGCAAGACGTACTCCTCGACGACGATGTAGTTCACCCCGGTGCGCCGTGCCCACTCGACGATCGTGTCGTAGTCATCGTCGGGGAGTTGGACGTGCCGCATGCCGGCGTAGAACGGGACGTAGGACTTCCGGTCCATGACGATCGAGGTGGGCTCGCCGTTGGCGCGAAGCCACTCGCCGGCCGCGCGCAGTTGGGGCATCGGACCGTCGTCGAAGACCAGGGCTTCGGCGGTGTTCGAGCCCCAGGACATGGCCAGCCCGAAGAGCGCGATGCCAGCCGTCACCGCCGGGAGCCCGCGCCGCACGACCGCGACGGGCGCCATCGTCTGGACGCGTTCCGAGAGCCACCCGGCGCCATCGGCCGCGAAGACCGCCAGCGCCGGCAGGACCACCAGCACGAAGCGCGGGTCGAACATGACGTCCACGAGCGGGAGACCCGCCAGGACCAGGAGCGGGGCGAGCAGGACCCCGCCGCGGAGCCCGATCCCCAGCAGCGAGAGGGCGAGCAGCGGCCAGGGCCAGGCGCGCACCAGGTTGGCGAGGTGGCGGCGCAGGTTCGGAAGATAGTGGGCCGCCAGCGCCCGCGGGTCCCAGTGTGACGAGAGCGCCGGCGCGGGGATCTGCCCGGGGTTCGCCGTGGACGGGGACACGCGGAACTCTTCCAGCTTTCGCTTCGCGGCCGGCGGGCGCACGAGGAAGGCCTTGGCGGACAGCACCCACGCCCCGCGCTCCCAGCGGAGGTACGCGAGGGTGGGGAGCGTGGCCACCAGGAACGCGGCCAGGAGGATTCCGACGCCGCGACGGCCGAGCCGCCCGAAGAGGGCGGATCCCACGGCCAGCACGATCGCTTCCGGACGGACGGCATACGCGATCCCGAGGAGTCCACCGGCCCCGGCGAGGTGTCCCAGCATCACCAGCAGGAGAGTCATAGGTGAGCGCGTGGAACGTGGTCTCGGACATGATGGGTCCGCTGTAGACCGCAAGCAGGGGGTGGAGCGCGACCAGGCCGGCGGCGAGGGCCGACCATGGGCGGGAGAGCCGCGTGCGCGCCAGCCCGTAGGTCAGCCCGATGACGACGACTCCCATCAGGAATGAGACGGCGCGGCCCGGGAGCTCACGGCCCGGCAGGAGCCGGCTCGCGAGCGCGATCAGGGCGGGGAAGCCGGGATCCGCCGGGGCGGTGGGCTCGCGCACGCCCGCGAGCAGGTCCTCGGCCATCCGCACGTAGGTCGCCGAGTCCATCGTCAGACCGGCGTTCCGGGACGCGAGCCAGAGCCGGAGCGCGAGCCCCGCGCACAGCGGCCCCGCAAGCCAGAGGGCCTCGCGCAACCGGTGATGGCGGGGCGCGACGCTTCCGCGTGGCGTGCGTGAGCTGGTGCGCATGGGATCGAGGCTAGAGCTTATCCCGGGACCTGTCGAAGTGACGGGTTCCGGACGCGCCGCGTCAGCCGCCCGGCCCCGCGCACGACCGTTCATCCCCATGGAACGACCATTCAGCGGTCATTCATGGGGAATCCCGGTGCGGCGACCAATACTGCTTGTGTCGACGAAAGGAGTGACCCATGTCCGAGCTGGTGCGGCGCCAACGGTCAGCGACCCAGGACTTCGTGAGACTGCTGTGGCAGCCGCCGCTGTGGGCGGTGCCGTTCGCCCTGTTCTTCTGGTTGATCGGCACCTCGTTCTCCAACCGCTTCGTTCCCTACTACCAGGCCTCGCTGGTGCTCACCTACACGATCCGGCTCGGCCTGTGGTCGGTCACCCACTTCGTGGTCCCGCGCCTCCGGCTCGACCCCGACAGCTTGAGCGATCGGGCGCGCTGGGGCGTCGGGCTCTACTGGGTCGCCGGCGCGCTGGTCGGCTCGCTGGTGGGCGGGCTCATCGTCCACGCCGCCATCTTCCCGGGCTTCCTCGGCGGCCCGCGGGCGGTGCTGGCGTGGGGCCTGTTCACGCTGCTCTTCACCACGCTCTTCGCGGGCCTCAACTACGCGGTCGTCTTCTACCGGTCGGCGGTGGCGCGGGGTCGCGCGGTCGAACGCGTCCGCGCCGAACTGGCCCAGGCGGAACTGCGAGCGCTGCGCGCGCAGATCAATCCCCACTTCCTCTTCAACACGCTCAACTCCATCGCCTGCCTGATCGCCGAGAATCCCCGCGCCGCCGAGGAGACCACGACCCGGCTCGCCGAGATCTTCCGCTACGCCCTGGCCGCCTCGGAGCGCGACCAGGCGCGCCTGGCGGACGAGTTGGAGTTCCTGCGCTCGTACCTCGAGATCGAGCGGACCCGCTTCGGCAGCCGCCTGCGGCTCGAGGAGGCGATCGAGCCCGGCCTCGACGCCGTGCCGGTGCCGAGTCTCCTGCTCCAGCCCCTGGTCGAGAACGCGGTGCGCTACGCCGTGGCCCCGCGGCCCGAGGGCGGCACGGTGCGCCTCTCGGCGCGACGCGACGCCGGGCGGCTGGTGGTCGAGGTGAGCGACGACGGTCCCGGCTTCGACGGCGACGCG
>VBPB01000263.1 GCA_005893365.1 Candidatus Eiseniibacteriota bacterium | reverse complement strand
ACGCGACGAATGATCTTGATCGCCATGTTGCTCTGCGGTACCGCGAGTATCGCCCGCGCCGCCGATCCCGGCGCCCTGGTCGCGGCCAAGCGAGCGCTCCAGGAGGGCATGAACCACGGCGATGCCCAGTCGATGCTCAAGGCGCGCGGCCAGCTGCTCGGCCTGCTCGCCGGCGACCCGGACTCGCCCCTGCTGCACTACTGGGTCGCGTTCGCCGATTGGCGGCTGGTCCCGATGCTCTTGGGGCACGAGACCGCGGCGCCCAAGCGGCACTGTGAGGAGGGGCTCGCGCAGTGCGACGCCGCCCTCAAGGCGGATTCCCGTTTCGCCGGGGCGCTGGCCCTCAAGGCCGGTCTGC
>VBPB01000255.1 GCA_005893365.1 Candidatus Eiseniibacteriota bacterium | reverse complement strand
CCCATGTAGGCGCTGCCCTCCATCTGGCCCTCGACCGCCACCGGGCTCAGCGCCCGGCCGCAGTCGTGCGCGACCCAGACCGTCTTCACCTCGACCAGGCCGGTCTCGGGATCGCACTCCACCTCGACCACGTGGGCGGTGAACGAGTAGGCCGGCGAGGCGCCGATGGTGCCGCCGCGGTAGTCGCCGCCCAGCTTGGGGCTCTGGTACCAGCCGACCGAGCCCAAGGTCCCGATGCGCGCCTCGGTGAGCCGGAACGCCTCGTCGACGGGGACGCTCTCGGCCGCGGGGTCGCGGGTGGTGAACGCGCGGCCCTGGGCCAGCACCACCTGGTTGGGCCGAGCGCCCCAGCGCCGGCTCAGGGTTTCGGCGATCTCGTGGCGCAGCTTGCGCGCGGCGTCGAGACAGGCGTTGCCCACCATGAAGGTCTCGCGGCTCGAGTAGGAGCCGAGGTCGACCGGGGTGAGGTCGGTGTCGGCGGCTACCACGCGCACGTCGCCGAGCGTGAGGCCTAGCTCCTCGCACACGATATAGGCCAGCAGCGAGTCCGAGCCCTGGCCGATGTCGGAGGCGCCGCAGAAGACCGTGGCGCGCCCGCTGCGGTCCAGCTTGAGCTGGACGCCCGACTGCGGCATCTCGTTCGGGTAGATGCAGTAGTTGGTGCCGCTGATGTACATGCTGCCCGCCACGCCCACGCCGCGGCCGTAGGGCAGGCGCCGGAACTTCTCCTTCCAGCCCGAACGGGCCTCCACCGCGTCCAGGCACTGCGGGAACCCGTTCGAGGTCACCCGCATGCCGTTCACGGTGCGGCTGTCGGGGTCCATGAGATTGCGCCGGCGCAGCTCGATCGGATCGAGGCCGAGCGACTCGGCGAGCCGGTCGAGCTGGCACTCGAAGGCGAAGCGCGGCTGCACCGAGCCGTGGCCGCGCTTGGGCCCGCAGCAGGGCTTGTTGGTGAACACCCGCGTCGAGTCGAAGCGGTAGGCCGGCATCGCGTAGGGGGCGGTCAGCAGCTGCCCCGAGTAGTAGGTGGTGACGAGCCCGAACGACGAGTACGCCCCGCCGTCGATATGGATGGTGGCGTCCACGGCGGTGAGCCGGCCGTCGCGGGTGGCGCCGGTGCGGTAGTGCATGCGCATCGGGTGCCGGCCGCGGTGGGCGTAGAACACCTCCTCGCGCGTGTAGAGGATCTTGACCGGCCGCCCGGTCACCATGCTCAGCTTGGCGGCGCAGAACTCGAGCGAGAACGGCTCGCTCTTGCCGCCGAACGCCCCGCCCACCACCGGCTGGATCACCCGGATGCGCTGGGCCGGCAGGCCGAGCACCCGCGCCAGGTCGCGGTGCAGGTAGTGCGCGACCTGGGTGCTCGACCAGACCGTCAGGAAGCCCGCGGGATCGAAGTCGGCGACGCAGCAGTGGGGCTCGATCGGGGCGTGGGTCGAGCCCTCGTACCAGTAGTCACCCTCGACCACGATGTCGCCCTGCGCGAGCCCGCCGTCGACGTCGCCGAACTCGAGATGGACGTGCTTCGAGATGTTGCCCTCGGCCGCCTTCTCGTTCACCTGGCGCTCGGGATGCGCCAGCGCCTCGTCGATGTCGGTCACGGCCGGCAGGACCTCCCACTCCACGCGGATCGCCCGCAGCGCCTCCTCGGCGATCAGCTCGCTGTCGGCGGCGACCGCGGCGATGGCGTCGCCGACGTAGCGCGCCTTGGTCTCGCACAGCGCCTGCTCGTCCTGGGTCCAGGGGATGATGCCGTAGTACTCGGGCAGGTCGCGGCCGGTGATGACGGCGTGGACCCCCGGGAGGGCGCGGGCCCCCGCCGCGTCGATGGCGCGGATGCGGGCGTGCGCGTGCGGGCTGCGCAGGAGCTTGGCGTGGAGCATGCGCGGCAGCCGGAGGTCGTCCGCATACACCGCCTGGCCGGTGACCTTGGCCAGGCCCTCGACCTTGCGGTTGCGCTTGCCGATGACGCGGAAGGTCCCATTAGGCGCTGCGGTGCGCCCCTCGCCCCAGTTGGGCGGCGTCAGCCGCTCCTCGCTCGGCATCATCCGGCCGCTCGGGATCGCCATGCCCTTCTTGGGGCGGCTCATCGCCCGGCCTCCCCGCCCGCCTCGCGCAGCGTCGCCGCGGCCCGCTCCACCGCTTCGAGGATCTTGGTGTAGCCGGTGCATCGGCAGAGGTTGCCCGAGAGGGCCTGCGCGATCGCCTCGCGCGACGGGCTCGCGTCCTTGCGCAGCAGCGCCCAGGCGCTCATCAGGATGCCCGGCGTGCAGAACCCGCACTGGGCCCCGCCCGAGAGGTCGAGCGCATCCTGGAGCGGATGCGGCGTCCCGTGGTCGGCCAGCCCTTCGACCGTGGTGATGTCACCGCGGTCGTGGAAGGCGAGCGCCAGCGAGATGCAGGCGAGCACCGGCTCGCCGTCCACCACCACCGTGCAGGCCCCGCAGTCGCCCTTGTCGCAGCCCTGCTTGGAGCCGGTGAGGCCCAGGCCGTAGCGCAGGGCTTCGAGCAGCGTGGTGTATGGCGTCACCGCGCACTCGCGCAGGTCGCCGTTCACCCGCAGGCGGCACACGACCGTGGCGGTGTCGAGAGGCATGGGGTTTCCCCGACCAAGGAAAGAACGTGCTCCTGCCCGATTGAAGCCACTTGCCCGCGCAGTGTCAACGCGGTCCGCCGGCCGGCGGTCCCCGGCGCGCGTGGTCCCGCGGGTGCGGCCGGCGTGGCCTCCGGATGCGCGCCGCGCTTGCGCACGCTCGCGAAGCACGTCACAATGCCTGAGCATGCATGACCTCCGGGTGATACCCGACTCCGTGTGGTGGGCCGAACCCACCGCCACCTTCCCCACGTTCGAAGGCGAGATGGACGCCGAAGTCCTGATCGTCGGCGGCGGCATCACCGGCATCTGCCTCGCCTACACCCTCGCCGACCAGGGGGCCTCGGTCGCCCTGCTCGACGCGGGGCCCTTGGCCGGCGGGGCGAGCGGACGCAACGCCGGCTTCCTGATGGTGGCCCCGGCCGAGCCCTACAACGAGCAGATCGCGCTCTGGGGACGCCCCGGCGCCAAGGCCGTGCTCGAGTGCGGGCGCCGCTCGCACCAGCGCGTGCGCGCGCTGATCGAGGCCCACGGCATCGCCTGCGACTACCGCGCCAACGGCAGCCTGCGGCTCACGCGCACCGAGGAGGAGGCCGAGGACATCCGCGCCTCGCTCGCGGCGCTCAAGTCCGATGGGTTCCCGATGCTGGAGCTGCCGCTCTCGCACGCGGTGCCGCCGCACGCGGTCGAGCGCTTCACCGCCTCGTTCGTCACGCTGGAGGATGGCGAGCTGCATCCGGTGTGGTTCCTGCACGCGCTGGCGGCCGAGGCGGGGCGCAAGGGCGCCCGGCTCTTCGGCGGCTCGGCGGTGACCGGTGCGGCCTGGCGCGGCGGGGTCTGGGAGGCCCGGACCGAGCGCGGGATCGCCCGCGCCCGCACGCTGGTGCTGGCCACCAACGCCTGGACGCCGCGGCTCTGCCCCGCGCTCACCCCGCTCATCGCGCCGCGGCGCGGGCAGATGGTGGCCACCGCCCCGCTGGCCCGCGAGGTGGCGCCGCGGCCGACCTACGCCCACTGGGGCTACCACTACTGGCGTCAGACGGCCGACGGCCGGCTGCTGATGGGCGGCTGGCGCGAGCTCGACCCGGACGGTGAGACCGGCTTCGACGCCGTCACCACCGAGCCGATCCAAGCCGCGATCGAGCGCGGCTTGAGCGAGCTGGTGCCCGAGGGCACGACCATCGAGCGGCGCTGGGCGGGCATCATGGCCTTCGCGCGCGACGGCCGGCCGCTGGTGGGATGGCTCGACGCCGAGCACCACCTGGCGCTGTGCGGCGGCTACACCGGGCACGGCTTGGCGATGGCGCCCGCGTGCGCCTTGGACCTGGCCGACCTGCTGGCGTGGCGCAAGGCGCCGGGGATCTCGACCTTCGATCCCTCGCGGTTCGCCGAGCTGCGCCAGGCGCGCGACGGCGTGACCGCACTCGGCGTCGCCGCGGAGTAGGCCCCCCCGGGTAGTGTCGCTGCGACACGACCCCTCCCCTTCCGCGCTGGTCCGGCAGCGGGCCCATGGGCTATGCTGCCGCGGCACCGACCCCCACCCACGAGCAGGACCGCAACGCATGGAGCTCAAGACCCGCGACGAGCTGCGTCACGCGGTCGCCGGCCTCACCAGCGGCAACCACGAGGCGCTCGACCGGCTTGTGCGCACGGCGGTCTTCGGCGCCCCCGAGCTGCGCGAGGCGGCGCGTGCCGCGATCCTCGAGCAGGCCCGCTCGGCCGGCGTCTACCCCGCCTCCATCCACGAGGTCTATCTCGCGCGCGGCCGCGGCCAGGCGCCCAGCGACTTCACCGTCCCCGCCATCAACATCCGCGGGCTGGCCTACGACACGGCGCGGGCGCTGTTCCGCGCCCAGCGGGCCCTCGACGCGGGGGCGGTGATCTGCGAGATCGCCCGCTCGGAGATCGCCTACACCGACCAGCGCCCGGCCGAGTACGTGTGCGTGGTGCTGGCCGCCGCCCTGCGCGAGGGCTGGCGCGGGCCGGTGTTCATCCAGGGCGACCACTTCCAGGTGAACGCCAAGAAGTACGCCGCCGACTCGGAGGCCGAGGTCCGGGCGGTGCGCGACCTGATCGCCGAGGCCGTTACGGCGGGCTTCTACAACATCGACGTGGACAGCTCGACGCTGGTGGATCTGTCGCAGCCGGGGCACGAGGCGCAGCAGGCGGTGAACGGCGGCCTGTGCGCCGAGCTGACCGCGTTCATCCGCGAGCGCGAGCCCAAGGGCGTGACCGTCTCGGTCGGCGGCGAGATCGGCGAGGTGGGCGGCAAGAACTCGACGCCCGAGGAGCTCGAGGCGTTCATGGCCGTGTACCTGGCGGCCCTCGGCCGGCTGGCGCCGGGGAAGCCGGGCATCAGCAAGATCTCGATCCAGACCGGCACCAGCCACGGCGGCGTGCCGCTGCCCGACGGCTCGATCGCCCAGGTCAAGATCGACTTCGACGCGCTGCAGCGCTGCTCGACCATCGCCCGCGAGAAGTACCGCATGGGCGGGGCGGTCCAGCACGGCGCCTCGACGCTGCCGGGCGAGCTGTTCGACCGGTTCCCGACCCTCGGCGCCTGCGAGATCCACCTGGCGACCGAGTTCCAGAACATGATCTACGAGCACCCGCGCTTCCCCGCCGAGCTCAAGCGCGCCATCTACGACCGGCTGCGCACCGCGGCCGCCGACGAGCGCAAGGCGTCGGACACCGACGAGCAGTTCTTCTACAAGACGCGCAAGAAGGCGCTCGGGATGTTCAAGCGCGAGCTGTGGGACCTGCCCGCCGAGGTGCGGACCGCCATCGGCCGCTCGCTCGAGGACAAGTTCACGTTCCTGCTCACCAAGCTCGGGGCGAGCGGCACCCGCAGCATGGCCGCCGAGCTCAGCCCGTTCGTGCCCGGCGCCTTCCCGGCGCTCGGGACCACCGCCCTCGCCGGGCGCGCCCATGAGGATGTGACCGGCCTGTCCGACTAGAGGCTTCGATGCAGCCGCGCGCCGTGACCCTGTCGCAGTTCATCCTCCAGCAGGAGCGAATCTCCCCCGGGGCCACGGGCGAGTTCACCACGCTGCTGCACGACATCGAGCTGGCGGCGAAGCTCATCAACCGCGAGGTGGTGCGCGCCGGGCTGGTGGACATCCTGGGCTACACCGGCAGCGAGAACGTCCACGGCGAGAAGGTGCAGAAGCTCGACCGCTTCGCCCACGAGACCATCTACCGGGTGCTGGGCGCGACCGGCCAGCTCGCAGTCATGGCCTCGGAGGAGGACGAGGACGTCATTCCGGTGCCGGTGGGCGAGCCGGTCGGCAAGTACGTGGTGAACTTCGACCCGCTCGACGGGTCCTCGAACATCAACGCCAACGTGAACATCGGCACCATCTTCTCGGTGCTGCCTCGCGTGACGCGCGAGGGCAGCGGCACCCTCGCCGATTGCCTCCAGCCGGGCCAGCAGCAAGTCTGCGCCGGCTACGTCATGTACGGCTCGAGCACGATGCTGGTCTACACCACCGGGCACGGCGTCCACGGGTTTACCTTCGAGCCCAGCGTCGGCGAGTTCCTGCT
>VBPB01000262.1 GCA_005893365.1 Candidatus Eiseniibacteriota bacterium | reverse complement strand
CCCGCCCACGCTCTGAGGCGGGAGGCGCCCCCGCGGGGCGCGGCTGGGCATCCGCTCCCAGCGGTCGCAGCCGACTGGGCGCCCTCACCCAACCGACGCCCTCCCGAATGAGATCCGGAGGGCGCAAGGCGGGCTCCATCGTCAAAAGCCCCACCGTCAACCGGCTCTTGTGCAGCGAGTTCCGCCGGACGAACGTCTGCCCCGGGGCGGCGCTGCGCAAACTGCATGGGTGGCACGCTTGTGGCTCTGAGCGGTGGGCATGGAGCCCATCGCCTTCGTCCGCCGCACCGCCTTAGGATTGCTGGGCACGGCCCTCGGGGCCGCCCTCCTCACCGTCGCGGCGCACGGCTCCGAAGCGCCGGCCTCGGGCAGCAGCCTCGGCCTCACCATCCACGGGCCCGACGAGACGCTGCGTGACTTCTGCGCGTGGCAGGAGGGCCGGCTCTGGCTCACCATCCCCGGCAGCGTGCGCTGCGAGCTGGTGACCGCCACGACCGACCCCGCCATCGCCAATCCTGGTGACGGGCACTTCCACCCGTTCGCGGAGGCCGAGGTGCGCGCCGCCCTCGGCGCCCTCGACTACTCGCTGGCCGATCTCAACGCCGAGGTGTTCCTGCTCCCGTACCCGCGCCGCGCCGGGCTGGAATCGGCGGCCGGGCCCGGCATCATCTTCCTGGCCCCCGGCGTGTGGCCGCTCACCCCGGAGCACCAGCACGCGGAGTTCGTCCACGAGCTGGGCCACGTGGTCCAGTACGCGCGCATGCCCGACGCCGACGCCGCGGGCTGGGCCCGCTACCGCGACCTGCGCGGCATCGCCGACGTCTCGACCTACAACGCGAGCGCCCCGCACGCCAACCGCCCGCACGAGATCTTCGCCGAGGACTTCCGCGCGTTGTTCGGCGGCAGCCTGGCGCGCTACTCGGGCAGCATCGAGAACGCGACGCTGGCGCCGCCCACGAGTGTCGCCGGGCTCGCCGACTTCATGGTGGACCTGGCCGCCGCGAACCGCGCTTGGGCCGGTGCGGCGCTCGCCTGCTTCCCCAACCCTTCCAACCGGTCGGTGAGCTTCAGTCGTCCGAACGGCGTCGCAGTCCCCCTCGACGTCTTCGACCTCACCGGCCGGCGGATCGTGACCCTCGCGCCGTCCACGAACGCCGGGGCCACCGCCTGGCGCTGGGACGGCACCGACCTCGGCGGCACGACCGTGGGTCCGGGCGTCTTCTTCGCCCGCCCGCGCGACGGCGGGCCGGCGCTCCGGGTGACGCGGGCGCGCTGAGCGCGCCTCACCTTGGCGGGAACAGGTCGGCGAGCCGGAAGTCGTCGGTGACCGTGCGGGCGCGCTGGTCCCCGAACCCCGCCACGTTGCGCACCGCGTCGAACAGCGAGCGCGGGATCTCGGCGATGACGCCGAAGCCGGCGCGCCGCTGGTCCTTCACCTCGCCCGAGAGCCACCCCTCGACCTCGGCCAGATCCTCGACCGTCAACGGCCGCAGCGTGGCGGAGAGCGCCACGTAATAGCGGCCCTTGGTCGTGAGCTGGCCGACGCGGCCCACCGCCATCACCCACGGCCGCGACAGCACGATCGCCGCCGAATCGATGGTGCTGACGGCGATCGGCGGGGCGCCGACGCGCTCGAGCAGGTAGGTGTCGGTCCACACGTCGTAGCGGATGCGGACCGAGGCGTCGGCGCCCGACTCGAGCTTGTCGAACCAGCCGGTGCGCCGCCGCCACAGCTCGGCGTGCACCTGGAGGGTCGCCGGCATCCCGCGCCCGAGGCTCTCGGCCACGCGTTCGCCCAGCACGTCGCCGAGCCGCAGCTCGACCAGGAGCAGCCCATTGCGCTCGCGCGGGGGCTTGGCCGCCACCTCGAGCGCCGACGCCGCGCCGGCGGTCCAGACCGCGACCACCACCAGCACCGCGACCAGACGGGTCGCGGCGCGAGCGGGCCGATGCGGGCGGTGGGGGAGCGTGGGCGGCACGGTGGGGTCAGAACGGGCGGTGGAGTCGCGCGCTCAGCGTCAGGTCGGAGGCGGTATCCTGCAGGTTCTTGGAGAGGTAGATGCGCAGGTTGTCCTCGCCGATGGCGAAGCCGAACCCGCCGTCCACCGCGAAGTGCTGGTCCTGCACGTTCCAGCGGTGCCGCGGGTCGGACCAGGCGCTCCCCGCGTCCACGAAGGCGATGGCGTGCAGCCCCCCCTCGAATCCGTGCGAGTGCAGCCGCCCGAGCCCGACCAGGTACTCGGCCTGCGCCAGGGCCAGCTGGTCGCCCGAGAAGGCGTCGACCGAGTGGGCGCGCAGGGCGTCCGGCCCGCCGAGCGGGAACTGCCGCTGCTTAGGCAGGGTGCCGCCGGCGCCGTGCCCGGCCGCGACGCGCACCGTCAGCGTGGTCGCGGGGGAGAGCCTTAGCACGCTGCGCAGGTCGCCGAGGATGCGCGTGTAGGCGAAGTCGCCGCCGAGGGCGCGGCCGGCGCGCTCCACCTCGAGCCAGTGGGTGAGGCCGGCGCGGGTGTTCCGCCGCGGCGGCCGGCCGCTCTCGAAGCGGAGCGCCACGCTGTGGGTCTCACCGCCGTCGATGGCCGGGTTGTCGCGCAGCGGGCGGGCGCGATGGAACCACGAGGGGGTGTGCGGGTCGAGCGGGAGCGAGCGGTAGGCGTCGCGGCGCAGGTGGATGCTCACCGTGGAGAAGTCGGGGACGTACCAGGACAGGTAGGCTCCGAGCCCGTCGCGCTCGAAGTAGTCGCGGAAGTCGTAGCGCCACAGCAGCAGGGCGAGCGTGTTCTCGAGATCGTCCACCTGCTGCAGCTCGTTGTGGTCGGTGCGGCGGACGAGCGAGGCGCCGAAGGCGATGCGCCCCGGGCGCACCAGCGGCTGCTCGAGCTGGAACCCGTAGAGCAGGCGGTCACGCCCGAAGGCGTACTCGAGCCGGGTGCCGAACCGTGGCGCCATCGCGTCGCGGGCCTGGAACTGGTAGCCCGCTCCCAGCCGCAGCCGGTCGACGCGATCGTAGTCGAGCCGCGTCTGGACGCCGTGCAGCCGGCTGCCGCCGCCGCGCCACCAGCGGCGGGCGGTGAGCAGCCCCTCGCCGAAGGGCGTGCGCCGTCGCCAGCCGCCGTCACCGTGATCCGGCTCGACGCCTTGGGCGATCGCGCTGTCGCCCGCGAGGGGGGAGAAATCGAGCGTGTCGGGCGGGGCGGCCATGGTGGCCGGGGCGGGATCGGCGGCCTGCGCCCGTGCGGAGTGGGAGGCGGCGGGCCCGAGCAGGGCCACCACCAGCGCGATGGCGATCGGAGAGGGTCTCACGGCGACTCCAGGAGGGTGGGTTCGGGGGGCGCGCCCCCGTTCAAGGCAAGGCTCATTCCAACCTCCGGCTCCGGCCGCGGGGCTTCCCGCCCGCGGCCGCCGCGATTCCGCCGCGTCTTGCCCGCCCGACTCCATCGGCCCGCGGCCCGCGCTTGCGGCCCGTGTGGGCGCCCCGCCACGGCCGTGGCGCCGCCACGACTCGCGAGCTAGTGTCCCGTACCGGAAATCACGCACACGCCGCGCGGGTTCTCGTGGCCGCTGGCGGCGTCGCTCCGCCTCGGTGTATCGCAACGGATACGCGTCGTCGTCGCTCCTGGCCAGCGTCCACGATCCCTCCGCGGGGCATGCCCATGATTTCCGGTACGGGACACTAGTGCCGCGCGATGCCGTACTTGCGCATCTTGCGGTGGAGGTTGGTGCGGTCGATGCCCAGCCCGGACGCCGCCTGGGTCACGTTCCAGCCGGCCTGCTCGAGCGCGCGGCGGATGGCGTCCGACTCGCGGCGCTCGATCTCGCCGCGCAGGCCGGCCGCGCTCTCGGGCGCCGGCGCCGACTCCAGCCAGGCCGCCAGGTCCTCGGCGCGCACCTCCGGTCCCTCGACCAGGATCGCCGCGCGCTCCATGAGGTTCTTCATCTCCCGTACGTTGCCGGGCCAGCGGTATTCCTCGAGCACCGTGAGGGCCTCGGGCGTGAGCCGCTTGGCGGGCGTAGCCTCGGCGGCGCAGGCCTGCTCCAGGAAGTGGCGGGCCAGGATCGGGATGTCGGGCC
>VBPB01000261.1:2234-9879 GCA_005893365.1 Candidatus Eiseniibacteriota bacterium | reverse complement strand
GCCGCGCGATGCCGCGCGCGGCGAGCGACTCGGCGATCGGGGGCGGCAGCGGCAGCGTGAGCTCGCCGTGACGCGGCGGGCGCGCGGGGATGCGCTCCCAGTGCGTGACGGCGCCGCGATTCTCCGGACGCCGGGCGTGCTCGGCGAGCCAGCCGGCGAGCGAGGCGGTCGCCTCGTGATCGGCGGCCCCTGGCAGGAAGCGTGTGGGTTCAGCCTGCATGTCGGCACCTCGCGGCCACGCGCATTCGGCCGCAGGGCTGGAACGGGCGCGCTCGGACGCGCCGGGACCGGCGAAGGGCGGCAGTATAGCCGCTACGGCCCGGATGTGCAGTAGGCGTTTGAGGCGGGAGCCTGTAGGGCCTCGCCTGGCATCACGATCCCATGAGGGACCCGGAGGCGTCGATACATGCCCGTGCGCTAGCGCGAACGCCGGCGAAATCCAGTGGTATATCCACTGTCTTTCATGAAATCCAGTGGCAGTGCCACGACCTCGGCGTCGAAGTCCTCAGAGCGTGTCCGTCAATGCTCCGTCCTGCCGCCGAGGGAACGCATCAGTGGTGGCAAGGAAGAACGGGGGCAGCCCGCCGTGCAGCAGCCGGTGACCCCAGCGGGAATCGCCAAACGCCGTCTGGTCCGCGTGCGTCATCGGCGTGAGCCAGACCACGGTCTTGCGACCTGCCAGCGTGTCCCGGAACCGAGCGGATGCCCCCAGCGTCGAGGAACCGGTGGGTGACATAAAGTACGACCAAACGCAATTCTACTTGCGTTTGGTTATGGCCGCCGCACCGTGGCGGAGGCGGCAACCGGCCTTCTGACCAGGGTCCCCCGCCCCACACGAGGGCGCCTCGGAGGAGGGCGTCCCGCCGCTACTCCACCCGCCGCTGCGTCGGCTGGATGTCCGTGATCACCCACTCGCCCGAGCGCAGCGCGAAGCGCACCTTGTAGGCCTCGCGGCTGCCGCGGAAGAAGGTCATCTCCTCGGCGGACTCGGCGCTTCCCGGCGCCACGCGCCACGATCCCTTCGCGTGGCCCCAGTCGAAGTCCTTCGCCGACTGGAGGAGCGAGCGGTCGGCGAGGAAGCGGCCGGCCATGTCGTCGTCGCCCACGGTGAGTGCCGCGATGAACTGGACGAAGCTGTAGTAGGGCGAGGCGACCGCCTGGTCGCTCACCTTCGCGAACCCTCCCGGCGGCTGCCACGCGAAGCGCAGCGTCCGGAAGACGTGCGGGCAGGTCGGACACTCGTCGAAGCCCGAGGTCGACCGGTAGGTCCGCGCCTCGAGCCCGAGTCCCTGGTCGGGCTGCGGCACGAAGTCCGCCACGCCCACGCCGCCGAGCGAGTCCGGGCCCAGCGTCTGCGCCAGCGACCACGCGTTCGCGCTCGGCGCCCGGCGCCAGACCACGGCCACCGGCTGCTGCCCGCGCGAACCCTGGCGCCCGAAGATCGCGGCGACGGTAAGCGGCTCGCCGCCCCCGGCCGCCGTGTCCGCCCCGGCGCCGGGGGTCGTGAGGTCGAGCAGCCGCATGCCGCTCCCCTCCAGCGCCTGATGACGCAGCGCGTCCTTCTGCCGCCAGATGAGGTAGGGCCACGAGCTGCCGGTGGGATCGGAGCGCGCGAAGAAGTTGACCGCCGTGACCATGCCGGTGCCGGCGACCTCGGCGCTGAACCCGCACGAATCGAGGAAGGTGCGCGCGCGCTCCGCCAGGCCCTCGTCGGCGTGGTGGCGCAGGTCGTCGAGCAGGATCCGGATGGTCGCGGGTGCGGCGGCCGTCCCGCCCTGCGATTCCCATTGGTCCAGCGTGTTGCCGACCAGCACGCCGAGCGAATCGGCGGCCACCGCGGCGGTGGAATCGGCGCCGCGCGGGATGAACTTGGGCGGCTGGCGGCTGCAGCCGCCGAGGGCCGCGAGCCCCGCCACGACCAGCAGGGCGGCGAGCGCCCTGGTCGCGGCACGCGGCGACGGGCCGCGGCGGACCGACCTCACGGCTTGCCTCGCGGCGTCGCCGGCTTGGGCGCGGGCGATCGCCCGGCCGGCGTGCCCGCGCGCTTGGGGGCCGCGGTCACGCTGTCGCGCGCCGCCGGCCCGCCCGTGTGGTGCGGGGTCACCCAGTCGCTGATGATCCAACGGCCCTCCTTCAGCTCGAAGTGGACGACGTAGCGCTGGTCGCCTTTCACGCCATGATGGAGGAATTCCAGCCAGCGAGGCCAGCGCTCCTCCTCGCCGTATTCCAAGAGCCAGGCCTTGGCGCGCCGGCGATCGCCCCAGGCGGCCGTGACCGCCTCGGTCACCCGCGCCGGATCGCGCAGCAGCCGCACGGCGGCCGCGCGGTTGCCCTCGCCCAACAGGCGCACGAACAGGGTGAAGGTCGCGTAGGGCGAGGGCAGCACCCGCATGTCGTGCAGCTGGAGCCCGTCGCGGCTCTCGGTGTAGGTCTGTTCGTGGATGATGAACGGGCAGCTCTTGCATGCGTCGAAGAGCGTGTCGTTGCTCGCCCGCAACCAGGCCACCAGCTCGGGACGCTCGTCGCCGTTGATGTCCACCCAGGCCGCCTCGCCGCTGCCGGCGAGCTCGCCGCCCTGGTAGGGGAACTGGAGGATGTCCCACGCGTAGGCCGCCGGCGCCAGGCGGAAGAGCGTCATGCGCACCCGCCCCTCGGGACTCCGGTCGTGGTCGATGACGCCCATGCTGTAGGGCTGGTCCTGATATCCGGTCCACCACACGCGCATCGAGGGCCGGCTGCGAACCAGTAGATGAACCCCACCGCGTACGCGCTCAGCTGGTACGGGTTGCGCACCACCATCATGACGAACTGCGGGAAGTGCGGGTCCACCTGGACATCCACGTCGAGCCCCAGCGAATCGATGATGGCGCCGACGGCGTGGGCCTGGAGCAGGTTCGTGCGTCCGAGCGAGCGCAGCAGTCGGCGGCCCATGAGGCCCACCAGCTCGTAGGCGCGGAAGTTGGGGCCGCCCACCGTGTCGCCGTGGTTCTCCTTGAACCGCACCTTGGCCTCGCTGGCCCAGATGACGAGCGAGTCGGACGACGGGGGCACCCAGGGCTTGATGACCTGGGCGTGCGCGGCGGCGGGGCGGAGGATGAGGAGCGCCAGCAGCAGGGCGCATGCGGCCCAGTCGCGGCGGGCGCGCGTGGCGCCCCGCGGCGGTGGTACCGTCTTGGTCGCGGCGGCTGACGGGGACACGCTCCGCGGGCCGGGTGGCGGAGGCACAGCGCGGGCAGGCGCGGGCCGCGGACGGTCAGCCGTCATGGCCTTCGGCGTGGACCCGCGGCAAGCCGCGCCGCGACGGGCGCCGGCGTCGAACGCCGGTAGTAGAGCCACATCACGGCACGCGCGGCGGGCACGGCGTCGAGGGGGGTGCGGAACGAGCGGCGGACGTCGGATCGGAACAGGTACCCGTAGGTCTGTCCCAGCCGGAGCATGAACTCCAGGTGGGCGGCGAGCCCGTCGCTGGCGAATCGGAGGTGGTCGGGCGCGACGACGACCGCGTTGGCCAGCCGGCCGGCGCTCTCGTCGGTGAAGGGCGGGCCAGCGAGGCCCAGGACGCACGGCGACCAGAACGAGGTCACGAGCCAGACGCTTTCCCCGGGGATGGCCGGAACGCTCGCGTAGCGGGGGGTCATGTCGATCGCGGCTCCGGCCAGCCGGACCGCGCTGTCCGGCAGGCCGGTGGCCCAGCGGACCGTGCAGGGGAAGCCGGGCCCCATCACGACCGAGTCCTCGTAGCAATGGGTCCGGCCGGTATTCGGATCCACCCAGGCCCAGTCCGTGATGTTCATGGCCACCGAGTCGATCGCCGCGACGGGAGGGATCGTCTCGAAGCGCCACACCGGCCCCACCAGCCGCTGCCGGGTGACCGTGTTGAAGGCGTGGATCGCCCAGTAGGTCGGGCCATCCTCGCGCCACCGCACGCGCGGCATGAAGACTCCGGTGGAGACCGTCCCGATCGGCGGACGGCTCGGATCCGCCGCCGCGGCGGAGTCGGCCTCCGCGTGCACCTCGTAGATCGCCTTGCCGGCGGACACCTCCGTCAGGCCCCGCCACCGCAGCGTCACGAACGGCGATTCGCCGCGGCGCCCGTCCATGGGGAGGGGGGACTCCGGGCGTCTCAGGCTGAGCGTGACGAACTGCCAGGCGTAGGTCCGCCCGAGCGTCGTCCCGTCCACGAACGCGATCGTCGCCGCCAGCTCCACCGTGTAGGCCTGGTACAGGGCCAGCGGGTCGACCGGCGTGATGCGCAGACGCCGCGTCGCCGGATCCCAGGCGAGCGTGATCGGCACGCGCCGCGTCTCGGCCTTGAGGAAGACGGTCCGCGTGCTGAGGGTGGTGGTGTCGGGCGCGACCGAGAACTGCACCCACACCGGGCTCGGCCAGGCCACCCCTTCGGCCTTCGCGGGGGGAGCGACCGCCTCGATCGGCGATGGCGGCGGGCCACCGTCGACCGGCGCCGTCGGCGGGCCGGGCGCGCGATCGCAGGCGAGCCCGAGCAGCAGGGCCAGCACCAGCGGCCGCGCGTCCCCACCGGCCCCGAACCGTCTGGCGCGCGCCATCAGCGGATCACCACGAAGCGACCGGTGGCGTTCCCCAGCGAGGACTCCACCGTGTAGATGTAGATGCCCGACGCGACGTCCTGGCCCTTGCGCGAGATGAGGTCCCACGCCGCCTCCCCCCCCGAGCCGTCCGTGCCGTCGTGCTCGAGCGTGGCGACGTGGTCCCCGGCCAGCGTCCAGATGCGGATCACGCAACGCGCGCGCGGGAGCCCCATGAAGTCGATGTGACGCGACAGCCGGTCGCCGTTGATGGGGGGACGGTCCCAACCGGCGGTGCCGCGGAACGGATTCGGCACCACCCAGATGCCGAGCGCGTCCTTGTGCGACTCGACCCGCGGCACCACGCGCTGATCGAAGCTGGCCACGAGGGGACTCTCGAAGTGGTCCACGCGGGAGTGCCCGGGGTAGACCTCGATGGACCGCTCGACCACCGTGGTCACCAGGTAGAGGTAGTCGAAGCCGTTCTTCGCCTCGTGATCCGTCACGACGTAGTAGCCCACCGGATAGTGCTTCTGCCCGTACCAGTACCGGTCGTACTCCAGTGTCGTGTCGGTGATGCTCGCGATGAGCTGCTTGCTGTCGCGGGTGTCGGCGCCGTAGGTGGCGAGCGCCGCCCAATTCTCCCGCGGCGGCAGGATGGAGGTGCGGTTGCGCCAGTCGTCGAGGCGATAGACCCGGTAGCCGAGAAACTTCCCGCCCTTGGGGCCCGCCTTGCCGGCGGCGACCAGGATCTCGGGCAGATTGTCCCATTCGATGCGCACCGAGCGATCCCCCACCGTGACGCGCTGCGTGGGCGAGGGCGGCACGACGTAGGGATCCTGCCACCGCAGGACGGTCTCGCGGCCGTTCAGCCCCGTGCACGCGTCACAGTCGGCATCGGTCCAATAGCACTCGCCGGAGCGATAGAGATGCGTGCGGATGCCCGGCGGCTCCCCGAACTTCAGCGCGCAGTCCGGGTCGGCCGTGAACTCGACCCCGGGCGGCGGCTCGAGACACACCTCGTGGCCATTGAGGCCGGTGTCGCCGGTGATCCACCACTGCTTCTTCGGGCCCTGATTGTCGGGGAGCAGGTTGAGCTCGATCCCCCGATAGAGCGCGGCCGCGTTTCCGAGCGCCACCTGGAGGCTCTCGAGCTTGGGGGCTGTGACCAGCGCCAACGCGAAATCGACGCTTTGACCGGGCTCCAGCCGGGGGAACGGGCCACACGAGACCAGCAGGCTCTGGTCGCCGACGTAGCCGTCGGGACTCTGGGGCCATGCGCCGGTCAACGCCGCGTAGCGATCGGCGTCGAGCCGCGGCGGCGCGCCGGTCGTGGGGGTCCGGTCGCTGGCGAACACCGAGACGCGGAACGCGTCGCGCGCGGGCGCGCGGGCCACCGCGGGAACGAAGTAGCCGAGCGGATCGCGGGTGTGCTCAAGGGGCAGCACGGTGACGACCGGGAGATCCGGGGTGGGGCTGCCGGGGCGCTCGGTGACCACCGGCAGGGTGCGCCCGATGCGGTCGAAGCAGGCCTGCTTGATCGAGTCCCCTTCCACGATGATGAACGACGTGTCCTTGAAGAAGGAACGGGTGAACCCGAGCTGCGTCACGACGTCGTTCGTGTGCCCGGCCCGGTCGCTCCGCGCGGTGACGTCGAGATCCGCGTAGAGCCCGAGGTAGACCTCCCGCAAGGCGGAGGTGCCGTGATTGGTGATGGTGAATTGCAGCCCGGCGATGCCGTCGAAGCCGGGATAGGACCAGGCGTAGGCTTCCTGGTGCACGCTGAGCCCCAGCGGCCGGTGGAGCTCGCCGTTGGCGTACACGTTCATCGCCTCCGGCTGGTCGTCGGTGTAGTCACAGGCCAGCATCTGCTGGCCGACCATCCTGAAGTCCTCGTCGACCTCGCCATCCCCATCGTCATCGCGGCCGTTCAGGAGCTCCTCGTCGATGCGGCCGTCCCCGTCGTCGTCCTCCCCGCGCAGGCCGCCGAAGCAGCCGTGCCAGGCCTCGTGCACGGTGTCCGCATCCGAGAGCGTGGGACGGAACTCCAGCAGCGGCGCGCCCGAGACCCGCGCCTCGCCGAGCGCGTCGACCGCGCCCACCCACAGCGAAGCGGAGAGCATCATCTCCTGACCACTCCCCTGCGGGTATTCGAACGAGGGGTCGGTGGACAGGTCTGGGAAGGGATTGCCGAGGATCCCGGCGTTGCTCACCCGCATGATGAACTTCCCGGCCCGCAGCGTCGGGCCGCGGTCGAACACCTCGACCCGCGCCCACGCGCGCGGGACCGCGGCGGCCACGGAAAGGGCGAGCAGGAGCGCCAGGGACCGCGCGAGCGCGCGGGCGGGCCGGCCGGGGAGACATGGGACCATCGCGGTGCTCACGGAAGAGCGGCGTCGGCGGCAGGGACGTGACGCCCCGTCGGGGGAGGTTCAACCAGGAAGCATAGCAAGCGGCCAGCGCGGCCACAATCGCCCGCGGCCGCCGGGATTCACGCCGGCGGCGACCGCGGCGGCCCCTCGGGGCCGCCGCGTTGACCCGCCCCGCCGTGGCTTCCTACTGTCCCCCCATGTGCACGCTCATCCTCGGTCGCGACGTGCTGGGGCAAGGCCGCGTGCTGCTCGCCGCGAATCGCGACGAGGACCCGGCCCGGCCGGCCGATCCGCCCGGGGTGCTGATGGAGCACCCGCGGCTGGTGGGCGGGCGCGACCGCCGCGCCGGCGGCACCTGGCTCGCGCTGCGCGAGGGCCGCGCGGTGGTGGCCCTGCTCAACCGGCGCGAGCGCTCGGGCGGGCCGGCCGCCGCCCCCGAGCGCCGCTCGCGCGGAGCGCTGGTCCTCGAGGTCGCGGGCGTGACGGTCGACGAGGCCGCGGCGGGCGGCGAGCGTGGCGAGCCGGGCGTCCGCGGCGGGCCTTGGGAAGCGTCCGAGCCGCTCCTCGCCGCGACCGCTCCGGGGCTGCCGCGCGCGGCGCTGCGCCGGGCGCTGGCCGCCGTCCACGAGGCGCCCTACGGCCCGTTCACGCTGCTCTTCGCCTCGCCCGAGGCGTGCTGGCTGCTGGCGCTCGAGCCCGACCGGCCGCCGCGGGTCGCGATGGTCCCGG
>VBPB01000261.1:0-2200 GCA_005893365.1 Candidatus Eiseniibacteriota bacterium | reverse complement strand
CGCGAGCGCCCTGGCGCTCCGGCTCAAGGGCTGGGCGCCGCGCTCGCTGGCCGAGGCCGAGGCGCGGCTCGACGACCTGCTGCGTTCGCACGGCGATCCCACGACCGGCCTGCCCCCGGTCTGCCTCCACCAGGGCCGGATGGTCACGGTGTCGGCGTCGAGCGTCACCCTGGCGCCGGGCGAGGCGCGCTACCGGCATGCCGAGGGCCGGCCCTGCGAGCACGCGTTCGAGGATTACTCCCGTCTGGCGCGTGTTGCCATGCCTCGCCTAGAATGACCGGCCTATGGGCCAGCGCGATCACCGGAGGGAGGTGGGTGGGATGGAATTGAGCTTTCCCGAGTGTCGCAAGTGCGAGGACGGTGTGCTGCTCCCGCTATCGGACTACGGGCGTGACGGCGCACCCATCACCTACAAGGCCTGGGTCTGCAGCAACCCGACGTGCGGGTTCAACATCCGCATCGACAACGGCGAGATCAGTCTCGGCCGGGAGATCGGGCTCTCGACGAAGTAGCGCCCCTGGCGCCGCACACCGACGACATGGGGAGCCCCGGATTGATCAAGGCCATCATCTTCGACCTCGACAACACGCTCACCGACTTCATGAAGATGAAGTCCGACGCGATCCACGCCGCCATCGACGGCATGATCGACGCCGGGCTCGCATTGCCCCGCGAGCTGGTGCGCTCCCGCATCGACGCCATCTACCAAGAGCAGGGGCTCGAGTACCAGCGCGTGTTCGACCAGTTGATCGAGAGCGAGCTGGGGCACATCGACCCCAAGATCCTGGCGTCGGGTATCGTCGCCTACCGGCGCGCGCGCGAGTCGGCGCTGGTGCTCTACCCGCACGTGCAGATGACGCTGCTGGAGCTGACCAAGCGCGGCATCCGGCTGGGCGTGGTCTCGGACGCGCCGCGCGCGCAGGTGTGGCTGCGGCTGTGCTCGCTCGCGCTGCAGCACGTGTTCGACGCGGTCGTGACGTTCGAGGACACCGGCGAGCGCAAGCCGAGCCCGGCGCCGTTCCGCGAGGTGCTGCGGCGGCTCGGCGCCGAGCCCGAGGCGGCGCTGATGGTCGGCGACTGGGCCGAGCGCGACGTGGTGGGCGCGCGCAGCCTGGGCATGAAGACCGTGTTCGCGCGCTACGGTGACACGTTCGACACCAAGGAGTCCGGGGCCGACTACGACATCGACGACGTGCTCGAGATGGTGGCCATCGTGGACGAACTGAATGGGGTCGCAGGCGCCGGCTCCCCCGCCCGCGCCCGGGCGCCCCGCAGCCAGGAGGAGGATGCATGAGCAACAGCAAGATCAAGGCGTCGAAGATCAAGGTGTACGCACCGCCCGAGGGCACCGCCGGGCTCGACGGCAACTTCCACGTCTACGTGTTCGACGTGTTCAACAAGGCGTTCGCCGCCGCCAAGGCCTTCGACACCGTCGAGAAGGCCGCCTCGTTCCAGCGCCACGAGCAGGAGCGCATCTACACCGTGCAGGAGGCCATCCCCGAGCTGTTCGACCTGCCGTTCATCTCGAGCGACCCGGATCTGGTGGCCCGGGTGGACCGCGACCCCGAGTACCGCAACCTGCTGGTCCGGGACCTCACCTCCGAGGCCCGAGGAAGGGCGCGCCGCCACTAGCCAATGGTCGCCTTCGTCGCCCTTGCCCTCGCCACCGCGCTCGCCACCTCGGGCCCCGACAGCATCGCCCGCATCCCGGGGGCGACCATGAGCCTCGGGATGCCCGAGGCGCGGCTCAAGGAGTTGGGCACGTTCGTCGAGGTCAAGACCGACGACGCGCAAGGCGCCGTCGCCCGCCGCGGGGACGCCACGTTCTTCGGCGTCCCGTGCAGCGCGACCCTCTACGTGCGTGACGGCCGCCTCGCGCGCGTGCGCTTCGAGGTGGCGTCGGTCGCGCCCCACTCGGCGGCGTACGTCGAGGATCAACTGCTGCGCGCGCGGCTGCTGCGCGAATGCCGGCGGCTGGCGCCGGGGGACCACGACTGCGATTGGATCGGCGCGGTCAAGATCCATCTCGAGCTCCTGGCCGACAAGCTGAGCGCGACCGCCGACTGGCCTTCGCGCCCGTGGGAGGCCGAAGCCCCGGTCGCCGCGGCGACGGGCGCGCTCCCCGATGCCGCCGCGCTCGCGAAGAAGCTGGCGGCGCCCCCGCCCCCGACACCGGCGACCGAGCCTCCGGCGACCGCCA
>VBPB01000260.1:8416-8908 GCA_005893365.1 Candidatus Eiseniibacteriota bacterium | reverse complement strand
AAGCGATGATTCTCTGCACCCTGGGACCGTCGTCGTTATCGCCGGAAGTCCTCAGGGGACTTGACGAGCGACACGTCGATCTCTTTTGCATCAACCTGTCGCACACTCCGCCCACAACCGCCGCCGGCACGAGGCCCAAAGGTCCGCGGGCGATGAGGTCGCCGAGCGAGGGGCCGTCCACGAGCTCCATCACGATCGCGCTCGATCCGGCGAGGTCCTCGAGACCGCGGCCCAGTCTAGGATCGGTGGCGCGATAGACTTCACCCATCCCGCCCGTCACGAGCAGCGCGACGACCTCGTACGGACCGATCCGGGTTCCTGGTGCGACCGCCATGGGTGTCACTCTACTCGATGGCAGGGGGCACCGCGGGGCGTGCGAGCCCCCGTGCCGTCATGCTAATCTGCCCGCTTCACGTTCGTGCCCCCACCCCCCCAGCGCATGGAGGAAAGCATGCCGCGCAATCGAGCCGCTCGTGTCATTCCTTTCGTGGT
>VBPB01000260.1:0-8374 GCA_005893365.1 Candidatus Eiseniibacteriota bacterium | reverse complement strand
CGATCACCGGCACCTTCGCGAACGGCAAGGAGTACTCGGGGACGGTCGAGATCAAGAAGCGCAAGTCCGTCACACTGCGCAAGGGGCCGGGTTACGACTTGTGGGCCCTGAAGTTCCACTACTCGACCGACTGGGACGGCGTCGGGATGGGGCTGTGGATCGACAACCGGCTCTGCTTCATAATTGCACACGAGGGGAAGGCGGCGATGGTGTCGGTGTACCGTCCGCTGAAGCTCTCTGAGGACCTTCAGGAGTTGCAGCGGAAGTACGCGGAGGCATGGCGCAAGAGTGGCAAACACGAGTACGTCAGCCTCAAGGGAGACCCCTGGTACGGCGACATATGGGATGGTCGGTTCTACGGCATCTTCGCCGTTCTCAACGGCGACTGGGGCGCGTCGAAACTGTGGGGCGACAAGGGCACTGAACCCCTGGGCGAAGGCAAGTTCGAGGGCGGCCAATGCTTCTACTCGGACAAGGGCAAGAACCTGAGTTTGATCTCAGACGCTGGGTACAGGTTCACGGCCGAGAAGCAGGACAAGATTCTCCTCCATCCGATGCATGGCGCGTCGGTCGACAAGGTCGATCCCTGGGAGGGTATCGCGCTCATGCCCGACCCCCAGACGCTGGTGGTCGTGACCGGCGGCAACGACAGCCAGGGGGTGGGCTATTACGAGATCGCCGGCAAGACGCTCGTGGGGCACATCGTCGACCAGGGGGATGCGAGTTCGTACCCGCAGGTCGCGACGGTGCCGGACGGAGTCGTGGCGAGGAACTCGTCGCTGTTCCACTAGATCTGCGCGAAGGACGCACATCATCCAGGTTCGCGTCGACAGCCGGATTGAGGCGCCCGAGGGGCGTTATTTCTCCTCGAAAACCCACCGACACGAGCGCTGGATCAACTCGATGTTCCCTCGGAGGCCGAGCTTCCGCTTTATGCTCTCTCGGTGCGTCTCGATGGTCTTCACGCTCACGTACAGCTGATCGGCGATCTCTCGAGTCTTGCGTCCGACACCGATGGCCTCGAACACCTCGAGTTCGCGGTCCGAGAGCTTCTCGACCGCCGACTGTAACACCCTCCCATGAGCCTTTGCGCCGTCATCTCTGGACTGAGGTAGATCTCACCTCGGAGCACGAGACGCACGGCTTCCAGTAGCTTCTCGGGGGTCTCTTGCTTGCTGATGTAGCCCAACGCTCCTGCGTAAAGCGCTCGGTCCGCGTAGATCGCTTCGTCGTGCATGGAGATCACGAGCATCCGAATCTCCGGGTACTTCGCGCGGACGCGCTTGATCAGGTCCAGCCCGTTGCTTTGCCTCAGGGAAATGTCCACGAGGACGAGATCGGGTGGGAGGCTCTCGATCAAGCACAACGCCTCCTGGGCCTCCACGGCTTCGCCGGTGACTTGAAGATCCGGCTCGTGCGAGAGGAGCTCACGCAGCCCGCGCCGCATCATGGGGTGATCGTCGACGATCAGTATCGTTCGCACCGGAGTGGCCACCGGGCCGGTCATCCCCGTTGCTCCTCGCGCGATGGACCGTTCACCGCTACCGCTGGCGCGGCGACGATGTTGCCCCGGGACGCGCCGTGAGGCACCACGCACGTGACGACCACGCCCTCGCCCGCCGTGGAGGCCGTGTCGAGAGCGGCACCGATGAGATCCGCGCGGTAGCGCATGATTCGGAGGCCGTTGCCCGTGAAGCGCTCGGCCATGGTCATGCCGACGCCGTCGTCGCGCACCGTGAGGCGGATGCGATCCTTGTCTTCGAGCGAGATGGTCACGTGACGTGCGTGGCCATGCTCGACGGAGTTGCGGATCGCCTCCTGCGCGATTCGATAGAGGTGTGTGGCCGTGGCGCCGTCGGGAATCACGATCGTATCCTCGGCGATGAATCGGCAGTCGACGCCGGCCAGGAGCGAGAACTGGGCCGCCAGCCCTTCGAGGGCGCCGAGGAGAGCGTCCTTCTCCACCTGCACCGGCAGCAGGCCCTTGGTGAGGGCACGCACTTGCGCCCGCGCCTCGTCGATGGCCGCGACCACCTCGGCCGCCTCCGCGGCCCCTTGCGCTCCCTTCGCCTCGAGAGCCTGGCGAAGACTCGTCGCCAGCATGCCTAGCCCGACAAGCTGCTGCCCGATCCCGTCGTGCACCTCCTGCCCCAGTTGGCGCCGCTCCTCGTCGGTGAGATCGGCAAGCCGCCGATCGAACCGCGCCCGCTCGACCGCGCGCCCGAGTTGCGCGGCGACTTGCGTCATGACCGCCAGGGCCGCTTCGTCGACCTCGAGGCGCCTGTCGGAGAATACGTTGAGCAGCGCCACCGTCCGGCGCCCCACGAGCACGGGCAGGATGAGCGCTGACTGCAGGCCGGCGGCGACCGCAGCCTCGGCGCAGACCGGCGGCTCCCAACCCGACAGGTTCGGGATCCACCGACCTTCGCCGTACTCGATGACGTGGCCAGTGGGGTCGGAACCAGCGCTGTAGCGGCGTCCCTCGATGCAGCGCCTGAACGCCCCGTATTCCTGCGACGTCGCCTGCCACCAGACACCGGAGTCGAGGAAGGTATCCGGGTCGTTCAGTTCCGCGAGCAGGGCATAGCCCAACACCCACCCACCATTCCGGCACACCAGCTCGAGGGTCTGCGCGAGCGCGGTGTCCAGGGTGCGCGCCTCGTTCGCGACGACCGCGGCCTGCTGGACCAGCCTCAGGTGCAGGGTGCGCTCCTCGACGCGGTGTTCGAGTGTCTGGTTGAGCGCCTCCAGGTCGCTCTCGGCCTTCCGAGCGTTCGTGATGTCGGTGAAGGTCACGACCACGCCGGCGATCCGGTCCTCCTCCGTGCGATAGGGGAGCACCCGCTGGATATACCAGCGGCCGTTGTTCGCAAGCAACGTCTGCTCCAGCGGCGTCAGATTGTGAAGCACGGCGTCGATGCTCGCGACCAGGTCACCGTCGTGGAAGCGGCTGGCGAAGTCGCCAATCGACCGCCCGCGGTCGCTTGGGAGCAGGCTGAGCAAGTTGGTGGTGGCCGGCGTGAACCACTTGATGCAGTGCTGACGGTCGACGCACAGCGTCGCGATTTCGGTGCTGGCCAGCAGATTGTTGAGATCGTTGTTGGTGTGCTCGAGCTCGCCCACCTTCGACTGGAGCTGAGTGTTGACCGTGCCGAGCTCCTCATTGAGCGACTGCAGCTCCTCCCGCGACGTCTCCAATTCCTCGTTCGTGGATTGCAGTTCCTCGTTGACGGACATCACCTCCTCGTTCGCCACCCGGGACTCCTCGAGCGACGACTCGAGCTGTTCGAGGCTGGTCTTGAGATCGCCGCGTGCGACCAGGAGGTCGTCCTCGAGCTGACGGATAATCCCCGATTCGGTGACATGTGGGTGCTGGCGAGGCACGCTAAGGGGTCGGGCCTCCTCCTCGAAGACGACGAGGCTCACCGGGCCCGTCTCCCCATCGGGCACGGGCAGGGGCAGCACGGTGAACCGCACCGGGTGAAACGTGCTCCCACGCTTGACGCGAAGGTCTCCGACCGTCACGGCCGCATTGCGGGCTGCGGTTGAAGCGAGGGCCTCGCGCAGCTTTGCCGAAAGCCCCTCACGTGCCAACAGCAGCAGATCATGGGTTGGCGAGCCACGGGGATGGCGCAGGTAGCCTTCGGTGGGGCCGCTGAAGTTGAGCGTCTCGTTCTGGCCGTTCACGAGCACGGTCGCGGGCGCGAAGCGCTCGAGCACGAGCCGCTGCGCCAGCTCGGCGAGGCGCTGCTGCCTCATGGGCGTCTGTCGCGGGGCAGCCAGTTGGGGCTCCCGCCGCGCGATCCCTCTGGGCAGCATCGGCAGTTCGGCGCGGAGGCTGGAGGCGGCGCTAACCCTCCGGAAGATGCGCCACTTCTTCGATACGGCGCGGAATCGACCCTCGTGCTCGCCCACGCTTTCGGCCGGCCCGAGGAACAGGAATCCCTCGCTCTGCAGCCCGAAATGGAACAGCTTCAGGACACGCTGCTGGGTTTCCGGCTCCAGATAGATGAGCAGGTTCCGGCTGTGGGTTGCGAAGATCACCGATTCGCGCAGTTCCTTGCGTACCTGCCAATGGTGGTCATGCGGTTGACGCGCGAAAAAGCGGCGCAGGCGGGGCCCCGCGACCCTCGATTCGATGCTCTTTGGGTAGCGCCCCTCGCGGGCGGTCGCGATGGCCTCCTCGCTCACGTCGCTGGCGAACACCTGCAGCCCGATGGGCCGACCGGAGGCTTCGATGTGCTCGATGAAAAGCATCGCGACACCGTACGCTTCCTGGCCGGTCGCGCAGCCGGCCACCCAGACACGGATCGGCCGGCCCGGATCCGCCTGGCGTACGAGCGGCCGGATCACGTTTCTTTCGAGCGTTGCCCACGCCGCTGGCTCGCGAAAGAAGTCGGTGACCCCGATCAGGAAATCCCTGACCAACGCTCGCACCTCCTCGACATTGTCGCGCAGGAGTGCGAGAAAGTCGGCGAGGTGGTCGAGGTGCCGGAGTTCCATGCGGCGGTGGACTCGGCGCATCAACGTGCTCTTCTTGTAGGCTTCGAAGTTGAGCCCCGAGCGGGCGCGAACCAGGGCGAGCAACCCACTCAGGCGTGCGGTGTCGTCTGCTTCTTGACCGGGTGACGCAGCGCCCGGATCTCGGCCGGCGCATCGGAGCAGGACGGCCGGTATCTCCGCTATGGGCAGCACGTACTCCGCCAAGCCGGTCGCGATGGCGCTCTGGGGCATGCCGTCGAAGCCCGCGGTCGCGGGATCCTGCACGATCGTCACGCCACCCGCGGCAACGATGTCGCGGATGCCCCGCGCGCCGTCCGAGCCGCTACCCGAGAGGATCACACAGCAGGCGCGCGAACCCTGATCGGACGCGACGCTCCTGAGAAAATGGTCGATGGGAAGGCGATCCTCGCGCGAACCCTCCAGACTCCCCAGCTTGAGCACGCCGTCGCGCAGGGTCATGGGGCGACCTGGCGCGGCAACGTGGATGCGGTCCGGCTCGAGCCGCATATTGTCCTGCGCGAGCACGACGGGGATCGACGTGTGGCTCGCGATCACATGGTCGACGAAGCTCTCGCGCTTCGGGTCAAGGTGGAGGATGAGGACGAACGCGATGCCCGTCGACTCCGGCAGTCGCGAGAACAGGACCTGAGCGGCTTCGACTCCTCCGGCCGACGCTCCCACGACGGCGACGGTCACCTGAGCACGGTCCGCCAGGCGGGCCGGCGGCACGGGAACTCTAGTGGCTGCGCGGCGGGCGCGGCTCGGGGAACGCTTGCGGCTGACCCTGCTCCGGCGGACTGCCATGGTTCTTCAGCAGCGGGGGTTTACCCGCTACATCCCGCGCATTATGGCACGCTGCATCTGCCGCGTCGATCGAGCCGGCTCATTTGCAGCCACGATCGGGTGCGCGTCATGGCCCTGTCGCGCACGAAAGCGAGTGGCGCGCCTTCAAGCGGGCTCCTCGGCGCGTCGTGGTGGACAATTGTGGAGTGCGGATCTAAACCCAAGCAGTTCCCAGGCGCCATCCAGGTCGTCGACGGCTGGCGCGACTCCCCTAAGGCGCGCCCTGAGGCCGGATTCAGGGGCGGCCCGATGGTGCCGCCGGTACAGACGGGGGAGAATAACGCCGAGATCGCAACCGAATCGACATCGCCACGGACGGACCCCCAATGATCGCTCAGCCTGCGGACGAGCAGCCCCTTTGGGTAGCGATGCTCGGCGGACCTCTGCCGGGAGCCTGTCCTCGCACCGCGGTACTCGGCGAGGTAGAACCGTCGCCCCTTCCCACGGTTGCGGCAAGGCGCGCGATGCTGCTGGCGGCAATCGACTGCGCGCTGCAGCTGACACCCATCGAGCGGCTCCTCATCGTGAGTGCCGCCGAAGTCCACGACTCTCTCGACGAGGCGCTCGGCAGCTCCGCGCCTGGCCGGCTCTTCGAACAGCCCTGCGACCGCGGCTCCGCGGCGGCGGTGCTGCTGCCGCTCGCGTACGTGCTCGAGTGTGACCCCCGGGCGATCATGCTGATGATGCCGGCGAATCAACTCCTATGCCCCAGGCATCGCTTCGTGCACCACCTGGCAAACGCGATCGACCTCGTGCGCTCATCGAGCCGAGTGGTCATGCTTGAAGAAGCGCCGGCTGATTCCCATGCGGCAATCGAACGGCGGGAAGCCGCGTCCGCGGTCGGGGCGGAAAGCATGAACGGTTGCTCGCGGGGGCCCGCAGAGGCCAGGCACGACTCGTCCCGGCCCCATCGCCATCGCAGCGTCCCGCAGGCGCCGCCGGGTGCCGCGCTGCGGAGCACGAGCATCATCGTGGCCCCCGCAGCGACGCTCTGGCGGATCGCCCTGAGGATCCTCCCCGACGAGGCACGCGCTTTCGGAACGCTGCGCCAAGTGTTTCGGGGTGTGCACGACGGCCGCGTGCCGAAGGAACACGAGGGGCTGGCCATGGCGCACGTCTACCGGGACCTGGGGAGGACTGACCTCACTCGCGACCTACTGCTGCAGGCGGGGGAGGCAATCCAAATCATGTGCATGGATGACGTGCAGCGGAAGGACTCCAGCCTCGCGGAATCCGTCGCGATCTCACGCGAACCGGAGCTCGGACCGCACCGCGCGAGCGGCCCGCTCGACCCTCCGGACCGAGCGGGGGACGTGATGTCGACGGACCTCGGTGAGGGGACTCCGCGCATCGGATCTGCGCATGCGTTTTCTGACGCGGAGCCGAATCTTCGACGCGCAGGTGGAGCTCCTGGAGTTTCTCGATGACGCGACCAATTCGGGGCGCAGGCCGGCTCGCATCCGGCGGGAGGCGAAATGACTTTCACTCCCCTGTATGGCCGACTGAACCCCGCTTCCTGGGGGAGCGGGGCAAGCCCCGCTCCCGCTGGGAACCCGACGCGGCGGGCGACGCGATCGCCGCCACCGGTCGCCTGGCATCCCGTTGGGGCAGTGAGGCCGATTACCAGCCTGCATCTCGCTTGTAGTCCATTGCTGGCCGGCCTCACTGCCGGCGGGGATACCCCAGACCCCGGCCGCGCAGGTAACGAGCCGCACTTCCCCCGAAAGTCCGGCGCGGCCACACTGGCGGATAGCTTGACCTCGACTCCGGCCAGTTCGCGTGCCCCGCGCTCGAGCACGATGTCGACCTCGTATCCGTCCCGGTCACGAAGTGATGGAGTCGGATCTCGTGTTCGTGCCAGCTCGCCTGTCGCCGCAGTTCCTGGCAGGCGAAGGTTTCGAGGATCTGCCCGAACATCATTCGATCGCTCGTCAGTGCTGCGACGTCCATCCCCAGCAATGCACAGGCGAGTCCCGTGTCTCCGAGGTGCATCTTCGGGGTCTTCACCAGGCGGCTGAGGCGATTCGAATGCCAGGGCGACAGCTCCTCGAGCAGGAAGACGCGCTCGAGCAGCGTCACGTACTCGCGGATCGTGGGGCGGCTCACCTGAAACGGCGTGGATAGATCGGCCACATTGAGCAGGCGCCCCGTCTGCCCGGCGGCCAGGGTCAGAAGCCGGGGAAGCACTTCCAGCGAGCGAATGCGGGCCAGTTCGCGGACGTCGCGCTGGACCAACGTTTCGAGGTAGTCGCGGTACCATGCGGCACGTCGGCGCGCAGCGGGACGTGCGAGAGCCGCCGGGTAGCCCCCGGCCACGACGCGTTGGGCGAGAGACGGCCCAAGGCGATCCATGCGGCGAGTCTTGAAAGAACCGGCGAAGAGAGCGTCGAGAAAGCGCGGTCGCCGGCCGGCAATCTCGCTCTGCGCGAGCGGGTGCAGACGCAGGATCTCCACGCGGCCGGCGAGCGACTCGGCGATCCTGGGAAGCAGCAGGACGTTCGCCGAGCCAGTGAGCAGAAAGCGGCCGGGCGTGCGGCGGCGATCGACGGTCAGCTTGAGCGGGCTGAATGGCTCGGGCACCCGCTGCACTTCGTCGAGGATGGTTCGCGCGGGGAGTTCCGCCACGAAACCGCTCGGGTCGGCCTTGGCGGCGGCCAGCGCCGCGGGGTCGTCGAGTAAGCGTACCCTCGCCGATCGCCCGCAATGCGTGCGAGTGTCGTCTTGCCACACTGTCGGGGGCCGTGGATGAAGACGACCGGCGTGTCGGCGAGCGCCTCGACCAGGCGCGTTTCGGCGAAGCGTGGATGGAGCCGCTGCACACTCATGACGGCTGATCGTAAGTTTAGCCGTCGGCTGAATGCAACGTCGGTCTCCGGCTAATCGAAAGCTCTGGCCCTCGCAGCCTGTAACCGCGTCGTGCCGTCGGAGCATGAAGCGGCCAATTCATGGTCCTGGTGGAACCCAGGAATTCAAGCCCAGACGTGGGCTACAGTGAACGGCGAGCCACACCACAGAGGGAACGCATGCT
>VBPB01000014.1:15764-15961 GCA_005893365.1 Candidatus Eiseniibacteriota bacterium | reverse complement strand
GCGCTCTGGGATGCCCGCAGACGCGCCGATCCGGGTGCGGTGCGTCGATGAGCCACCCCGCGACGATTCATGTCGCGAGCGCGCATCCTGCGCACGCTGGCGCGCTGCGGCGATGATTCCGCGTGAGGCGCCGGCACTCGGTCCCGAAGGCTGGTCAAGACAATTCGTAGGTCCCGATCACCGGTGGGCCGAGTCGG
>VBPB01000014.1:0-15593 GCA_005893365.1 Candidatus Eiseniibacteriota bacterium | reverse complement strand
GCGGCCGAGCGTTCGAAGGCCGGGACGCCACTGGTCGCCAGCAACTGGACGTCGACGACCCGGCCGCCGGTGTCGATGAGGGCTTGCACCATCACCTTGCCCTCGATGCCGCGCTCCTCCTCCATCTGCGGATAGATCGGCTTGGCGGCGTGCTCGATGATCAGATCCTCCGACTGGACCACCGGCACGTTGGCGAGCCGCGACACCGCGCGGGCCATCATGTCCGCTTCGGTCGGGCCGACGCCGACGGCCTCGGGGCGGGTCTCGGCGCGCGCGCGCGGGTCGGCGGAGTGGCGCGCCAGCGTCGCGCCGCCCGCCCGCTCATGCCGCGTGTCCACCGCACCCAGGTTGCGCACCGAGCGGCCGGTGCCCTGGAACTGCTGGAGCGTGATGCGGCGCACGTACTGGTCCGGCCCCTCGTAGCCGAAGCGGGCCGATCGGCGCAGCAGGTCCGTGAACGGGCGCCGGAACAAGGGCAGCGAGAGCGCGAGCAGGGGGACGAGCGTCACGGCGGAGAGCGCCAAGGCCAGCAGCGAGACGCGGCGCGCCGCCCGGGCACGCTCGTCGAAGTAGGCCTGCACGCCATGCGTCATGGAACCTGCCCCCGGGGGGCGCGCCTGACCCTGCGATCAGTGACCTTGCCCGGCGAGCACGGCGCCCCGCATCGAGTCTAGCAGGACCGCCCGCGCCCGGAACCGCGGTTCGTCGACCACGGCCTCGATCGGGCCGGGCTCGGTGCGCGCGAACCGGACGCGGCCGGAGCGGTCGGTCGCGAGCGTCAGCGCGTCGCCGAGGGTGACCATCGCCCCGGCGACGGCCGCCCCGGCCGGGTCGTGCACCTCGAGCGAATCCACCGGCCAGGCGGCGTCGGTGGCCCACTCCCGCGCCAGGCCCAGGAACAGGGCGTAGGCCTCCGCGCGGAGCGCCCCCGGCGCCAGCAGGGCCGCCTCGTCGCCCGCCGAGTCCACGCGGCCGGGGCTGGCGAGCAGGGCGGGGCAGGAGGTCTGCTGCAGGGGATAGATGGCATCCTCCGCCGCCGGCGGGGCCGGGAGGCCGAGGGAGGCGAACGCCGCGGCACAGCCCTCCGCCCAGCGGCGCCCGCCGGGGCTCGCGACGTAGTACCCGAACCGGCGCGCGCGGTGGGCGATGCGCAGGTAGCGGTCGGCGGCGAAGTCCTCGCTGCCGCGCACGCGCTCGGCGTCGGAGACCGCGTAGTCGCCCGAGCGGGTGAGGCGCACCTCGGCCCCCGCGGCCTCGAGCATCGCGGCGAGGATGCGCGCCACCTCCAGGTTGACGAACGCGGCGCGGGTCCCGCTGACGCCGGTGCCGGCGGGGTCCTCGCCGCCTCCCTCCGGGTCGAGCATGATGCGCCGCCCGCGCAGGGCCCCGCCCGCGATCGGGACGAAGCCCGGCGCCGTCGCGTCGCCGGCCCAGCGCCGGAACCCCGCCAGCCTCGGCACGGCGAGCGTGCCGTCCGGGCCGCGGGCGAGCACGGCGAAGCCGTCGCGGTTCAACCAGGGCACGAGGGGGGTGGGCTCGCGGGTGCCGGGGACCTCGGCCAGCGGCGCGGCGCCGGCCCCAAGCGTCACGAAGCCGCGCCAGCGCGCGCCGTCTAGCCGCGGCGGCTCGAGCGTGAGACGCGCCCTGAGGACGCGCGGCGGCCGCCCGGTGGCGCGAACGGTGTCGGTGGCGGTGAGGCTCGCGGTCCGGCGCGCCGCCCCCGCGAATCTCAGATAAGCCCAGGCCACCCCGTCGCGCGCCACCACCACCGTGTCGGCCGGTTGCATGCCGCTGCCGGGGCGGGCTTGTAGTCGGATCCGCTGCGGGGGCCCGAGCGTGTCGGCGACGACCGCGCCGTTCGAGTCGCGCAGCACCAGACGCACCGCGGCGACCGGCTGCGCGCGGGAGAGCCCGGTGGGGCCGAACCCGCGGGCCTCGAGCGTCGTGGCCGTGCGCGCCACGGCGAATCGCAGCCGGCGCTCGCGCGTCGCCCCGTTGCCGCCGAGCCGGACTTGTAGGGTCGCGTCGTGATCGCCGCCCCGCCACGCGGCAGCGGGGGTCCAGGCGAGCCGGTCGCCGGTGCGCGTCGGGCTCACCGTCAGGCCGTCGACGCGCAGGGCGACCAGATCGAAGTCGCCCGCGACGCGGGCGGTGAGCGAGGGGTCCTGGTCGCGGAACAGCGAATCCCCCGCGGTGGCCCCGGGGGCGACGGCCGCGAACTCCGCGATCACCGGCCGGGGGCGCGCGAAGTAGCGCGCGAGGCCGATGTAGAGCGCCTGGGCCTCGAGGGTCTGCTTCTCCGGCAGGCGGAGCTGGCCTTCGACGTCGGGGTTGGTGATGTAGCTGGTCTCGGTGAGCAGGCCCGGCGCCTCGCTGCTCCGCAGCACGAAGTAGTTCCCGGGCACCACCTTCTGGGGGCGGATGCCGACGTTGTGGACCAGCCCGCGATGGACGTCCTGGGCGGCGTCCAGCGAAGGGCCGTCGTCGCCCAGCTTGTAGTAGGTCTGGGTCTCGTTGACATCGTGAGCCCCGCCGGCGTCGGCATTGTGGTGGATCGAGAGGAAGAGGTCCGGGTGGAACACGTTGGCGCGGCGCATCCGCTCGCTCAGGTCGCCGCGCAGCGAGCTGTCGCCGGAGGAGAGGAAGTCGCGGTCGTCCTCGCGCGTTAGGAACACCTGGGCGCCCTGGGCGACCAGTAGGTCGCGCAGCCTCAGGGCCACCTGGAGGTTGACCTCGGCCTCGGCGAGCCCGTGGACCCCGAGGGCGCCGCGGAAGTGGCCGCCATGGCCAGGGTCGAGCGCGATCCGGCGTCCGGGGAGGCCGCGGGCGTCCACCTGGCTCAGGCTGTCGGCGAGCCCCTCGTAGCCGCGGACCCAGCGGACGGCCAGCGGCGGCGGGGGGGGCGGGACCGGGGCGCGGCGCGCGCATCCCGCGCCGAGGAGGAGTGCCGCCGCGGCCAGCGGCAGCACGACGGCACGGCGCGTCCCTGCGCGTGAGGCGTCCCGCATGCGCGGCACTCTAGCAGCCGGCGCTCCGGCGCGGCAACCGGCGTCGCCGGGCGCATTTGCCTTGCTTCCCCGCGAGGTTGCGTGCTACCTGTTCCCGGCTCATCCCGACATCCGGCGGCAGCGTTGCCGCTCGCCCTGGACCTCGCGGGCCCCCCGTTTCGGGGCTCAAGCCCGCCCGGTCCGTCCGTCATCGGCAAGGAGATCGACATGCGATCAGGCAATGGCGTGCGACTCGCGCTCGCGGCGGCGTTCACCGTCACCTTGGGCATCGCGGGGTGCGGGGGCAACTCCCCGGAAGAACTGGTCGTCGGTGAGTACGGCTCGCTGACCGGCGGCGACGCCGACTTCGGTCTGTCCACCAAGCGCGGCGTGGAGCTGGCCATGGACGATCTCACCGCCCGCTCGCAGGGCAAGATCGGCGGGCTGCCGGTGCGCATCGTGGCCGAGGACGACCAGGGCAAGCCCGAGGAAGCGGCGACGGTGGTGCAGAAGCTGGTCAATCAGGACCGCGTGCTGGCGGTGATCGGCGAGGTCGCCTCCAGCCGGAGCATCGCGGGCGGGCCCATCTGCCAGGCGGCGGGCGTGCCGATGATCTCGCCCTCCTCGACCAATCCCAAGGTCACGCTGATCGGCGACTACATCTTCCGCATGTGCTTCATCGACCCGTTCCAGGGCACGGTGATGGCCAAGTTCGCCGCCCAGAACCTCAAGCTCAAGCAGGTGGCGATCCTCAAGGACGTGAAGAACGAGTACAGCATCGGGCTCACCGAGTTCTTCACCAAGGCCTTCACCGGGCTGGGCGGCACCATCGTCGGCGAGCAGGCGTACAGCTCGGGCGACCAGGATTTCCGCGCCCAGCTCACCGCCATCAAGGCCAAGCACCCCGAGGCGATCTACCTGCCCGGGTACTACACCGAGGCCGGCCTCATCGCGCGACAGGCCCGCGAGCTGGGCATCAAGGTCCCGATCCTGGGCGGCGACGGCTGGGAGAGCGACCAGCTGATCGGCATCGGCGGCGACGCCCTCGAGGGCTGCTACTACTCCAACCACTTCGCGGTGGACAACCCCGACCCGCGGCTCCAGGGCTTCCTCAAGAAGCACCGCGCCAAGTACGACAACCAGGACCCGAATGCCATCGTCGGTCTCGCCTACGACGCCGCCAACGTGCTGTTCGGCGCGATGGAGACGTTGTCCAAGCAGGACCCCGAGGCGTTCAAGGGGCTCTCCTCGTCCAAGGCGGGGAGCGAGGCGCGCAAGGCGGCGACCAAGAAGATCCGCGATCTGATCGCCGCGACCAAGGACTACGCCGGCGTCACCGGGGTGATCACGCTGGACGAGAACCGGAACGCCACCAAGCCGGCCATGGTGCTGGAGATCAAGGGCGGGAAGAAGGTCTACAACACGACGATCAATCCGTGATCGGCCCGCGCCGGAGCCGCGAGCGCCCGTGACCGAGTTCCTCCAGCAGCTGGTCAACGGCGTCACCCTGGGTCTCGGGTACGCCCTCATCGCGCTGGGCTACACGATGGTCTACGGGATCCTGCGGCTGATCAACTTCGCCCACGGCGACGTCTACATGCTGGGGGCGTTCTTCGGGTTCTACGCCGCCCGGCTCACCGGGGCGGCGGTCGAGCCCAACCCCCTCAAGGCGGCCGGCATCCTCCTCATCTCGATGGTCGGCTGCGGCCTGGTCGGGTTCCTGATCGAGCGGTTCGCCTACAAGCCGGTGCGCAAGTCCTCGCGGCTGGCGGCGCTCATCACCGCCATCGGCGTCTCGCTGCTGCTCGAGAACGGCGGGCTGCTGCTGTTCGGCGCGGACCCCAAGTTCTTCCCGCAGATCGTCCGCGCCACCAACATCCCGCTCGGGATGGGCGTGACCATCTCGAACCAGCAGATCATCATCCTGGTGGTCTCGGTGGCGCTGATGCTGGCGCTGCGCTTCATCGTGCTCAACACCCGCGCGGGCAAGGCCATGCGCGCGGTCTCGTACAGCCACACCGCCGCCGCCCTCATGGGCATCTCGGTGGACCGCATCATCACCTTCACCTTCGTGCTCGGCTCCATGCTGGCGGCCGCCGCCGGCGTGCTGGTGGCGCTCCAGAATCCCAAGATCGAGCCCTACATGGGCATCATGCCCGGGCTCAAAGCGTTCGTGGCCGCGGTGCTGGGCGGCATCGGCAACATCCCGGGGGCCGTGCTGGGCGGCCTGGTGATGGGCATCGCCGAGGTCATGGTGGTGGGCTACCTGTCGCCCACCTGGCGCGACGCGATCGCCTTCGTCCTACTCATCCTGATCCTGCTGGTGCGTCCCTCCGGGCTGCTCGGCCAGCCGCCGGCGGAGAAGGTGTGAGATGAGGCAGCTCCTGTGGCTGCTGGGCGCGGTCGTGCTGCTGACCGGCGTCAACGTGGTCCTGCCGCGCCTGGTCAATCCCTACATCACGCAGATCATCATCCTGTGCGGCATCAACATCATCCTCGCGGTCTCGCTCAACCTCATCAACGGCTTCACCGGCCAGTTCTCGATCGGCCACGCCGGCTTCATGGCCCTCGGCGCCTACGGCTCGGCGACGTTCACGCTCCGCGTCGGCGTGGGGTGGGTCGCGGGCCTCACCGCCGCGGGCGTGCCGGAGGTGGTGGCCCAGGGCACGGCGCTGATGGTGGCCCTGCTGCTGGGCGGGCTGCTCGCCGCCCTCGCCGGCTACCTGGTCGGACTGCCCTCGCTCCGCCTGCGCGGCGACTACCTGGCCATCGTGACGCTCGGCTTCGGCGAGATCATCCGCGTGCTCATCCTCAACGTGGACGCGATCGGCGGGGCGCGCGGCCTGGCGGGCATCCCGGCCTGGGCGAACTTCTTCTGGGTCGGGGCGGGCGTGCTGGCGGTCATCCTGCTCGCGCGGCATCTGGCGCTCAGCACGCACGGCCGGGCGCTGTTCGCCATCCGCGACGACGAGGTGGCGGCCGAGGCCCTGGGCGTGGACACCACCTCCTACAAGGTGCTGGCGTTCGTGATGGGCGCCTTCTTCGCCGGGGTGGCGGGCGGGCTGTTCGCGCACTTCCTCTCGTACCTCAACCCCAGCTCGTTCAACTTCATCAGGAGCATCGAGGTGATCGCCATGGTGGTGCTCGGCGGCATGGGCAGCATCTCGGGGTCGGTCGTGGCGGCCATCCTCCTGACGCTGATGCCCGAGGTGCTCCGTCCGGTGAAGGACTACCGCATGGTCATCTACTCGCTGCTGCTCATCGTGCTCATGATCACGCGTCCGGGCGGGCTGCTCGGCAGCCGCGAGCTCTCGCTGGCCTGGCTCACGAAGCGCTTCCGCCCGGCCCGGGAGCGCGCGTGACCCGCCCGGTGCTGGAGCTCCAGCGCGTCACCATGCAGTTCGGCGGGCTCAAGGCGGTGGTCGATCTCGACCTCGCGATCGCCGAGGGCGAGCTGGTGGGACTGATCGGGCCCAACGGCGCCGGCAAGACCACCGTGTTCAACGTCATCCCCGGCGTCTACCTGCCGACCGGGGGCGACGTGCGCTTCGTCGGGGAGTCCATCCGGGGGCTCCGCCCGCACGCCATCGCCCACCGCGGGATCACCCGCACCTTCCAGAACATCCGGCTCTTCGGCTCGCGCTCCTGCCGGGACAACGTGTGCATCGCCGCCCACCACCACGCCCGCGCCACGCTGCTCGACGCCGTGCTGCGCAACCGGCGCTTCAAGGACGACGAGCAGGCATGCCGCGACCAGGGCGACGCGCTGCTGGAGTTCTTCGGCCTGTCGGCGTGGGCCGACACCATCGCCGCCGAGCTGCCTTACGGGCAACAGCGCCGGCTCGAGATCGCCCGGGCGCTGGCCGGCCGGCCCAGCCTGCTGCTGCTCGACGAGCCGGCGGCCGGGCTCAATCCGCAGGAGAGCGAGCAGCTCATGCGCGTCATCGAGGCCCTGCGCGAGCGCTTCCAGGTGACCATCCTGCTCATCGAGCACGACATGCGCGTGGTGATGGGCATCTGCCAGCGCATCGTGGTGCTCGACTACGGCGTCAAGATCGCCGAGGGCACGCCGGCCGACATCCGCACCAACCCCAAGGTGATCGAGGCTTATCTGGGCGAGGAGGTGCAGGTCGACCTCGGGGCGGGGGGCTAAAGCGGTGCTGACGGTCGACTCGCTGGACGTCTACTACGGCGCGGTGCACGCCTTGAAGGGCGTCAGCCTGCGCGCCGAGGCGGGCGAGGTGGTGACGCTGATCGGCGCCAACGGGGCGGGGAAGACCACGCTGCTGCGCTCGATCTCGGGGCTGGTGCCCTCCCGCTTGGGCAAGGTCGCCTTCGAGGGGAAGGACATCACCCGCATGCCGCCCCACGACATCGTCGGCCTGGGGATCTCGCAGTCCCCCGAGGGGCGCATGGTGTTCGCCAACCTCTCGGTCGTGGACAACCTCGAGCTGGGGGCGTATCGCCGCAAGGACCGGGCAGGCATCCGCGAAGACTACGACGCGGTCTACCGCCTGTTCCCGCGGCTGCTCGAACGCCGGCGCCAGACGGCCGGCACGCTCTCGGGCGGCGAGCAGCAGATGCTGGCGATGGGCCGGGCCCTCATGTCGCGCCCCCGGCTGCTGCTGCTCGACGAGCCCTCGTTGGGCCTGGCCCCGCTGCTGGTGCGCGAGATCTTCCGCACCATCCTCGAGATCAACCGCCGGGGGGTGACGGTTCTGCTGGTCGAGCAGAACGCGCACATGGCGCTGTCGATCGCCGGGCGCGGGTACGTGCTCGAGACGGGGACGGTCAAGCTCGAGGACCAGGCGTCGCGACTGCTGCAGAACGAGGACGTCAAGAAGGCGTATCTCGGGGGCTGAGGGCGCCCGCGTCGGCTGCCCGCTCGTCGGCCCCTCGAGATCCGACGCTCTCCGGTGGCCCGAGTCCGGGTACAATGCCCGCTCGCGAAGTGCAGCCTGCACAGTCGGCACCGGGCGGGGACCGTTCGAAACTCCGACGATTCTTCCGCTACGCAATCCCCCGGGCGGTTTCGACGGTCGCGATCCAGGTCGAGATCGTCCCACCAATCGACATCCCTCCAGCGCGTTGCGCCATCATGCGGCCCGCTCGCCGCCCGGTTGGCCGTGGTCTTGCAACCACGCGGGTGTCGCACTGCAACTGGAGGACAGGGCGACCGGGACGCGTACGCGTGTTCCCGGCGCATGGAAGGGCCCTGCCGCCGCAGTGCGCGATAGGGGAGGGTGGCGACCGTTCGCGCACCCCGGCAGAGCGCCGGGCTGTCAGGTCACCGGAAAGGGAGCTGATCCACCATGATGAAACTCCTTCGCAACTTCGTCCGTGATGAGAACGGTGAAGACCTCATCGAGTACGGCCTCCTGGCGGCGTTCGTCGCCGCGGTGGCGACCGTGACGATCATCCTCGATCCGATCGGCATCAAGGGCTCGCTCGTGAACGCGTTCAACAAGGCCAAGACCGCGCTCAACACCAACTAGTCCCATGCGCGGAAAGCCGTCTCGTCCATGAATGTTCCGCTCTGGGTCGCCGGGCCGGTCGTCGTCCTGCTGGCGCTGGCCACCCGGGCGGACGTTCGGACGAGGACCATCCCCAATCGCCTCACGTTCCCAGCGATGCTGCTGGGGGTCGCGATGCACACCGCCCTGAACGGCACCGCCGGTCTCGGCGCCTCGCTGGCCGGGCTCGGCCTCGCGGGAGCGGTGCTGATGCCCGGCTATCTGTTCCGGTGGATGGGGGCGGGAGACGTTAAGTTGATGGCCGCGGTCGGCGCCTGGTTGGCGTGGCCGCTGGCCCTGGTCGCCGTGCTCGCCTCGCTCATGATGGGCGGGGCGATCTCTCTGGTAGTGGCCATGCGCCGGCGGATGCTCCGCCGCGCGCTGCTCGGGGCGGGGCTCATCGCCCAGTCGGTGATCTCCGGGAGCGGCATGTCCGCCCCGGTGACCACCGGGGTCCGGTTCCCGTTCGCCGTGGCCGTCTTTGCAGGCTCAATTATTTCCTTTTGGATTCGCCCTTGAGTGCCGATACCAGATGATGATGTGATCCGGATCCCCCGGCCGCTTAAGGGGGCGCGCAGGGAGTCCGGCGTGCGGGTAGTGCGTGTAGGATGTGTCATTCCGACCCGGCATCGTGCACCGGCCTGGGGCCGGAGCGAGCCAGGGCTCCTAGGATGGAGGATGCAACCGTGACTGCGACCAAAGGCAAGAGCCTGATGATCGTGGCGGTCCTGCTGGGCGTGGGGGCGGCCGGGATCGGCTACTTCGGCCTCTCGTCGATGGCCAGCCAGGCCACCGCGCAGAACGAGCTGAACTATCGCGACGTCGTCGTGACCTCCAGCGACCTCACCTTCGGGGTCAAGCTGGACCGGCCCAATCTGCACGTGGTGCGCTACCCGAAGGAGAGCGTCCCCGAAGGCGCGTTCGCCAGCATCGACTCCGTGGTCGGGCAGACCACCAAGGTGTTCATGAGCGCGCGCGAGCCGGTGACCGCGATCAAGTTGTCCTCGCGCGGCGGCGGCCTCTCGATGCTGGTGCGCCCGAACATGCGCGCGGCGAGCCTCGAGGTGAACCAGGTCTCGGGCGTGTCCGGATTCGTGCTGCCCGGCGACCGCGTGGACGTGCTGGCCACCATCGATCCGCACAACAGCGCGGATGACGCGGTGACGCGCACCGTGCTGCAGAACGTCGAGGTCCTGGCCTCCGGGCAGAAGACCGCCCAGCAGGACAACAAGCCCATCACCGTACAGAGCGTGACCATCCTGGTCGATCCGCACGGGGCGGAGACGCTCGCCCTGGCGATGCACGAGGGCAAGATCCACCTCGTGTTGCGCAACCCCGATGATCAGGCTACCGTCCCGGTGGGTTCGCTCTCGACGCGCGAAATGCTGGGCGTCGAGCGGCCGGAGCCGGTCGTCACCCGGATGCCCTCCTCCACGGGCTCCCGTCGTGCTCCGGCGCCCGCTCCTGCTGCCCCCGCCATTCCCCGCGGGAACATCCGCATCATCCGCAGTGCCAATGTCACCGAAACCCCGGCGGTTCCCGACAGCCTGAACCGTTGACCCCATCCGCAGGGAGCGGCCGAAACCGAGTCTTTAGGAGGAGACGATGGTCTCACGGAAGGTGAAGTCGGCGATGGGGTCGTGCGTCGGGGTGGCTCTGGCCACCGTGGTCCTGATCGGCGCCGCCCTGGCGGATGCCCACGAGAAGCTGCGCATCCCCGAGGGCCGCGCCGAGGTGGTGACCTCCACCGACGACGTGCGGACGGTGGCGATCGCCGAGCCCAAGATCGCCGACGCCGCCGTCGGCTCGGCCAAGACCGTGGTCGTGAACGCGAAATCGCCCGGCACCACGACCCTGGTCGTGTACAGCGAGTCGGGTCGCTACCGCATCATGGACATCGAGGTCTACGTCCCGAACGTCGCCAAGCAGGTGTCCCTGCGCGTGCGCATCGCCGAGGTGAACGACAACGCGTCGCGCGTGCTGGGCTTCGACTGGTACGGTCAGGGCACCAGCAACAAGCTCAACGGCTTCGTCAAGGGCGGCCTGCTGACCAGCAAGATCGCACCGGTCGCCGCGGACCAGAACGGCAACGTGGACGGTCTCTCGGTCGGCCCCGCCACCGATGGCTTCTTCGGCTGGGCCAAGAACAACAGCGACCTCGTGCTCGAGACCACCTGGCAGGCGCTCGAGCAGAAGGGCGACCTGCGCACGCTGGCGACTCCGACGCTCGTGACCAAGAGCGGCCAGCCCGCTTCGTTCCTGGCCGGGGGCGAGATCCCGGTGCCGATCGTGACGCCGAGCGGGGGCAACCAGAGCACCGTCTCGATCTCGTGGAAGGAGTTCGGCGTCCGGCTCGAATTCACCCCGACGGTGGAGGAAGACGGCAGCATCACCCTCAAGGTGGCCCCGGAGGTGAGCCAGCTCGACTTCAGCAATGGCGTCACGCTGAGCTCCTTCCAGATCCCCTCGCTCATCAGCCGCAAGGCGTCCACCACGGTCAACCTGAGGCCCGGCGAGCATCTGGCGATCGGCGGCCTCAAACAGACCGAGCGCACCAAGACGGTGCGGCGCGTCCCGATCCTGGGCCACATCCCGCTGCTCGGCTTCTTCTTCACGCACACCAGCACCGCGAACGTCGACCGCGACCTGCTGGTGGTGGTCTCGCCGGAGATGGTCGAGGCCGCGTCCTCGACGCTCCCGCCGCTGCCGACCGACAGGAAGTGATGGAAGGATGAGCCACGCCATGATCACACGCCGCTCCTCGCCGCCAGCCGGAGGCCGCCCATGATCCCGATGACCGTCGTGCTGGTCCATCGCGATGACCACGAGCGCGCCCAGTTGCGCGCCGCGCTCGAGGGGCTGCCCGGCGTGCAGATCGCCGGCGAACGCGACGACCTGCGGGCCGGGCTGGCGCTGGCGCATCAGGCGCGACCCGGCATCCTGATCCTCGACATGGCCCCGCCGGTCGAGGAGGTGCTCAACGGCGCGTCGCAGTACAAGCTCGACCACCCGGACTGCGCCGTGTTCCTGGCGACCGAAACGTACGACCCGGAGATGCTGCTCCGGGCGCTGCGCGCCGGCGCCCAGGAAGTGCTGCGCCGCCCGCTGGACCGCGGCGCCCTGCGCGAGGCGGTCGAACGCGCCGGCCGCCTCGCCGCCAAGAAGAACGGCGGCGCCGGGTCGTCGACGCGGTCGGTCATCACCGCGTTCTGCAACAAGGGCGGCTCGGGGGTCAGCACCACCGCCGCCAATCTGGCCATCAGCCTCAAGCGCCTGACCGCCCGTGAGGTGGCCCTCGCCGACCTGGACTACCAGTCGGGGGATGCGGCCTTCATGCTCGGCCTGTCCCCGACCAAGTCGCTGGGCGACATCCTGGGCGCGGCCCGGATCGATTCGGCCAGCGTCCAGGACGCCCTCATCAAGCATCCCTGCGGGCTGCACGTGCTCTCGCAGCCCGACCACCTCGAGCGCGTGGACGGCATCAAGCCCGAGCAGGTCGCCAGCGTGCTCGACATCCTCCAATCGACCTTCGACCTGGTGGTGGTGGACGCGCCGCACGTGTTCAACGAGATCACGCTCGAGATCTTCGACCGCTCGAGCACGATCCTCTTGATGACCGAGCCCAGCATCCCGTCGGTACGGGCGGCGCGGCGCTCGCTGGAGATCTTCCAGAAGCTCAACTTCCTGGTCTCGCCCGATCGGGTGCGGCTGATCGTCAACCGCCGCGGGGAGCAGAGCGCCATCTCGGTCGCGCAGATCGAGGAGACGCTGGGGATGGCGGTGTTCGGCACCATCACCAACGACTACCTGGCCGTCAGCACGGCCATCAACGTGGGCAAGCCGCTGTGCAGCGAGAACAACGACTCGCGCGCCGGGCGCGACATCAACGCCCTGGCGCGCAAGCTGGTCCCGTCGCAGACGCTCGAGGAGCCGGTGGAGCCCGTCCCGGCCAAGCGCAGCCGCCTGCGGCTGTTCGGAAAGGGGTAACGGCGCATGAATCTCCGCCATCGCCTGGGCAAGACGAACGGCACCACGGCGGCCAACGCGCCGCTGCTGGCCGTGCGCCCGACTGAGTCCGAGCCCGACCGCTACCAGGTCATCAAGAAGCAGCTCCACCGCGAGGTGATCTCGAAGCTCGACCTCGCCATGCTCGAGGGTCTCGAAGAGCCCCAGCGCCGCGCGCAGGTCGAGCACCTGGCGCGCCGGATGCTGGTCGAGACCGAGATCCGCCTGACGCGCAGCGACGAGGAGCGGCTGATCACCGAGCTGCTCCACGACACCTTCGACCTCGGCCCCATCACGCCGCTGCTCCTCGACGAGGAGATCAGCGACATCCTGGTCAACACCCATCGCCAGGTGTTCGTCGAACGGCTGGGCCGGCTGGAGCTGACCAGCGTCTCGTTCCGCGACGACGCCCACCTGCGCCACGTCATCGACCGCATCATCTCGCGGGTCGGCCGCCGCATCGACGAGTCCACGCCGCTGGTGGACGCGCGTCTGCCCGACGGCTCGCGCGTCAACGCCATCATCCCGCCGGCGGCCCTCGACGGACCGATCCTCTCCATCCGCCGCTTCCGCCGCCGGGCGCTCTCGATCGACGATCTGCTCGGCCTCGGCAGTCTCACCGCCGAACTCGCCCAGTTCATCACCGGGGCGGTCCGCGCCCGGCTCAACATGCTGGTGACCGGGGGGACCGGTTCGGGCAAGACGACGCTGCTCAACATCCTCTCGCGCTACATCCCGACCGAGGAACGCATCGTCACCATCGAGGACTCGGCCGAGCTCCAGCTCCAGCAGCCGCACGTGGTGCGGCTGGAGACGCGGCCTCCGAACATCGAGGGCAAGGGACAGATCAACCAGCGCGATCTGGTGCGCAACGCCCTGCGGATGCGCCCCGACCGCATCGTCGTCGGTGAGGTCCGCGGCGACGAGGTTCTGGACATGCTGCAGGCCATGAACACCGGCCACGACGGCTCGATGACCACCATCCACTCGAACGGCGCGCGCGACGCCCTGCACCGCATGGAGAACCTGGTGCTGATGGCCGGGCACAGCCTGCCCGACCGGGCCATCCGCGAGCAGATCTCATCGGCGCTGGAGGTGATCGTGCACGTCTCGCGGCTCAGCGACGGCACCCGGCGGGTGCTCTCGGTGCAGGAGATCGTGGGGATGGAAGGCAACGTCGTCACGATGCAGGAGATCTTCCGGTTCGTCCCGACCGGGACCGACGCCGAGGGCAAGTACAACGGCTACTTCGAAGCCACCGGTCTGGTTCCCAAGTGCGGCGAGCGTATCCAGATCGCCGGCGTCGACCTGCCGCTCGAGATCTTCGAGCGCGGCCGGCGGACGACGTAGGGGCCCGACATGTTCCTGGCATTCGCCGTCCTGCTCTTCCTCGCGATCGTCTTCGGCGCCGCCGCGGTGATGGCGCACCACGGGGGCGCGGGGGCCCGGGCACTCCAGGGGCGCCTGCTCAACATCTCCCGGCGGACCCGCGAGGCGCCCAAGCTCCAGGTCGAGCGCGACGTACGCTACAGCTCGATCGACTGGCTGGACACGGCGCTCCGCCGCGTGGACATCGCCCAGCGGCTCGAGATGCTCATCTATCAGTCCGGGATGTCGATGCGCGTCGGCGTGCTGCTGTTCCTCATCGCCTGCAGCGGCATGGCCGGCTACTTCACCGGCATCCTCGCCTTCCACCGCGTGGCGCCGGCCGTGCTGTTCATGGTGCTGGGCGCGCCGATCCCCTACGCCTACGTCCGCTACCGCAAGGGCAAGCGCATGCGCTCGTTCGCGCAGGAGTTCCCGGATGCGCTGGACCTCCTGGTCAGCGCGCTGCGCGCCGGCCTCTCGTTCTCCGCCGCCATGCAGATCGTGGCCGAGGAGTCGCCCGATCCGGTCCGGGGCGAGTTCGCGACCACCGTCGAGGAGCAGTCGCTGGGGCTCGACTTCCGCGAGACCCTCGTCAACCTGACGCGTCGCGTGGACTCGCTCGACCTGCGGTTCTTCGTGACCGCGGTCATGCTGCAGCGCGACACCGGCGGCAACCTGGCGGAGATCCTGCAGAACACTTCCGCGCTCATCCGCGACCGCTTCCGCATCCTGGGCGAGATCCAGACCTTCACCGCCCAGGGCCGCCTGACGGGTTGGATCCTGCTGTGCCTGCCGCTGTCGATCGGTCTCTTCATGTTCGTGACCACCCCGGAGTACTTCCGCCCGATGATCGAGGGCGAAGCGGGGCTGGTCATCCGCAAGATCGTCAACATCCGGGTCTGACGCCATGTTCCTGCTCCTGATCAGCGTCCTCATCTTCGCCGCGGTGACCGTGGCGGCCTACGCCGTCTACACGCGCACGGTCACCGAGCGGAACCCCGTGCTGCTGCGCCTGCGCGACCTCAAGATGCTCCACGCCGACACCTCGTCGGTGGCGTACGGCCGCCGTCCGCCGTTGATGCTGCGGCTGATCGCCCAGATCGGCGGCTTCCTGCCCGCCGCCGACGGCGCCGACGCCATGCGCACCGGGTTGGTGCGCGCCGGCTACCGCCGGGCGGACGCGCCGCTCGTCTTCGTCGGCTGCAAGATCCTGATGGCGGCGGCCATGCCGATCGGCTGGATCGTGTACGGCGCGGTCGCGGGCCGTCCGCTCGGCAACGTGGCCCTGGTCTCGGTGGTCATGCCCTTCGCCGGCTTCTACCTGCCCACCCTGTTCATCGGTTACAAGCAGAACCAGCGCAGGGGTGAGATCCTCTCGTCGCTGCCCGACGCGCTCGATCTGATGGTCGTGTGCGTCGAGGCGGGATTGGGGATGGGCGCCGCGCTGCAGCGCGTCGGCATCGAGATCCGGCTCGCCAGCCGCCAGCTCTCCGACGAGCTGGCCCTGGTGAACCACGAGATGCAGACCGGCATCTCGCGCTCGGACGCGCTCCGCAACCTGGCCGAGCGCACCGGCGTCGAGGACGTCTATGCGCTGGTCGCCATGCTGACGCAGACCGACAAGCTGGGCACCAGCATCGCCCAGTCGCTGCGCGCCCACGCCGAATCGATGCGCACCCGCCGCCGGCAGCGCGCCGAGCAGATGGCGCGCAAGGCGAGC
>VBPB01000254.1:8305-8853 GCA_005893365.1 Candidatus Eiseniibacteriota bacterium | reverse complement strand
AACTCGCCCCCGCGGGGAGCCCACCCCCCGTACGCGCCTTGCCCGCGGCGATCTACGACCCGGTGCGCGACCGCATGGTCGTGTTCGGAGGGGATGGCGAGAGTAGTCCCGTGAACGATGTGTGGGCGCTCTCGCTGGCCGGAAGTCCGTCGTGGACCATGCTTACTCCCTCGGGGGCCCCCCCTCCCGCACGCTTCGGGCATACTGCGGTTTACGACCCGGTGCGCGACCGCATGCTGGTGTTCGCAGGATACCCCTCACACTATTATGGGGGCGCCATAGCCCTTGACGACGTGTGGGCGCTCTCGTTGGCCGGGAGCCCGGCGTGGATCGCGATCGTTCCCGGTGGCTCTCCGCCGACCGCGCGCCATTCGCACACGGCCATCTACGACCCGGTGCGCGATCGCATGATCGTGTTCGGTGGAGAGGACGACACCTCCCCCTTCGTTAACGACGCGTGGGCGCTCTCGCTGGCGGGGAATCCGGCGTGGCTCTCACTGGCCCTCGCGGGGAGCCCCCCTTGCCCGCGCGCCGCCCACACAGCCATC
>VBPB01000254.1:5198-8290 GCA_005893365.1 Candidatus Eiseniibacteriota bacterium | reverse complement strand
GGGTGATGACGTAACCGGCGCCTTCCTCAACGACGCCTGGTCGCTGGCCTGGGGCACACCCGTCTCGGTCCCTGGCGACGCTGATGCCGTTGCCCATCGTTTCGAGCTTGCACCACCGCGACCGAATCCGTCCCGAGGCGAAACCGTGGTGGCCTTCGAACTGCCGGCCCCAGCCCGGGTCGTCATCGACGTTTTCGATACCCAGGGCCGCTGGGTCAAGCGGCTCGCCGACGAGTCCTTCACCGCTGGTCGCCACGCGAGCACTTGGCGAGGCGACGACGAGGGCGGGCACCCGCTGGGGAGCGGCGTATACTTCATCCGCATGCGCGCAGGTGCCTTCCAGGCGGCGCGCCGCACGGTGCGGGTCCGCTGACCGCGGGTCGAAGGACGGTCGACGCGGCAGGTCAGTGGCGGCTCGCACGGTCCGGTTTCTGCTGCCGAATTGCTACCGAATCCGTGCCCCTTCCTGTCCGCGCTTGTCCGCCTATGCCCGAGATTGAAGGAGCCCCGCGGAGCGACAACCCCGCGGGGCTCATTGGCTTCAGTTGTGGCGCAGTGTCTTGGATGGGTCCGCGAGCGTTCAGTTGATTTCGCGGTCAGCAGTTTTCGAGACCGGCCCCTCCCGCGTGGCTCACCGCACCGTGAGCCACGGCGCGGGAGGGGAATCGTGAGCGAACGCTGTTATTCGGCCGCGGGGGCGACGGGTCTGCCTCAACATCACCCCGCCGGGAAGAACACGCGCTCGACGAACCACCATCCGCCCGCGAGCACGACGCCCCACGATCCGGCGGCGACCGTGCGCAGCGAGAGGCTCGGCGAGCGCTGGCGCAGCAGCGCCAGCAGCGGCAGCACCGCAAGCACGATGCACGCCTGCCCGATCTCGACGCCGATGTTGAACGCGGCGAGCGAGACCCCCAGCGCCTCGCGCGGCAGGCCGAACTGCATCAGCACGCTCGCGAAGCCGAAGCCGTGGACGAACCCGAAGCCGAACGCGATCCAGCCGCGCCGGTCGCCGCTCCCACCGCGCGCGCGCAGGTTGGCGAGCCCGACGTAGACGATGCTCAAGGCGATGAGCGGCTCGATCACGCGCGACGGGGGTCGCAGCACGCCCAAGGCCGCCAGCGCCAGGGTGATGCTGTGGGCGATGGTGAAGCCCGAGACGATCTTGAGGATGCGCATCAGGCCGCCGCCCAGGAGCAGCAGGCCGATGACGAACAGGATGTGGTCGGGGCCGATGAAGATGTGGTGGATGCCGGCGCCGATGAAGGTCACCGCCACCGCCCACAGGCCCTGGGCGCCAGCGGTGTACATGTCGAAGGCGGGCTTCTCGTCGGTCAGCACCTCCTGCCGCAGCAGGCGCTCGCGCTGATACACGTTGACGTAGGTCTCGTGCAGGTTGTGCTCGCGCGGCCACGCGGCCATGCCGCGCAACTCCACGCCGCGCCGCTCGGCGCGCAGTGCGACTCCGCTCCAAGCGATTGCAAGCGGGCGCTCGTCGGCGCTGAGCTTGAATCCGGGCCCGATCTCCCGGATCAGGGCCGTCGTCTGCCGCGCCACGCCGGCCTCGGTTTCGAGCGATTCGATCGAACTCACGGCGATGAGCCTCGCCGCGTCGTTGCGGTGGACGGTGAGCCGGACCTGACACCCGTCTCGGCCCAGGACGAGGTCGGCGTAGCTGTACGAGACGTCGTGCGCCCGCGCCGGCGGAGCGGCCAGCAGCAGCGCCACCACGATCGCGAGGCCGGCCCACCTCGTGATCCGGGCGCCGGAGAACGGCACCCGCGCCCTCACCGTCCGGGCTCCAGTGGGCGCACGAAGGTGAGCGAGGCCCAGGTGCTCTGCCAGTCGGCGGCCTTGGGATCGGTGGACGGGGCCATGTGCACGACGCTCAGCAGCCACTCGCCGGCGGCCGCGACGTGGGCGACCGCCTCACCCTTCGCGTCGGTCCGCACCTCCCACGCCACGCCCACCGAGTCGCGGCTCTCGCCGTCGCTGGGCGAGCCGTCGGCCTTGATCGGCGCCCGCCAGGCGCGCAGCATGGCGCCGGCCAGCGGCTTGCCCTCCCACAGCACGCGCACGCCCAGGTCCGGCGCCGCGCCCGGTACGGTGAGCGGGACGACCTCGAGCGGCAGGCCGATCGGCGCGGTGGCGCGCGCGGCGTCACTGCCCGCGATCCATGCCTTGGGGCAGCGGCGGTAGCGCTCGCGCACGGAATCGCGGCGGGCCTGCTGATGGCGGACGGCGAGCGGGCCGTCGAGCCCCTCGAGCTTAAGGTAGGCGTCGAACTCGGCGACCGGCAGGGTGATGGGCGCGTAATCGGACTCGAACGCGAACAGCGCCCCGCCCGAATCCGACGGCGCGAAGCTCCCCCACACGAACTCGCCCTGCCGCCCGAGCGGGGCCAGGTCGAGCAGGCGGCGCGAGCGCACGACCAGGCGAACGCAGCGCGACGGATTGAACGGCTTGCGCTCGCCGCGGAAGCCCGTCCCGGCGATCGCCCCGATCTCGACCGTCTTGCCCGCCGCCCCGAGGTAGCGCGAGGGTGCCAGCCAATACTGGTGGGCGGCCGCGGGCGACACCGCACCCAGTGCCGCCATGAGCACGGCGATCACGGCCGGCAGCGGTGCACGGCGTCGGGGCCGAGTGCGGAGCCCGGGCATGCGGAAGCGGCGCGGGGAGGTCATCATCGTGGTCTACGGACGCCGGCCGCGGATGGATGAGGCGGCCGCAGCCGGCGCCGAGGCCCCGGGCGCCGCCGGTCCGGGCGCGGCGCTCACAGCCCCCCGACCTTCCCGACCATGACGACCGGCCCTTCGGGCGTCTCCGAGGACGAGCCGCCGGCCTTCTCGAGCGACACCGCGAACGCACCCAGGCTCGCCGGGTCGCCGGTGTCCGGGAGCCGGACGATGGCCCGGCCGCTGGCATCGGCCCGGATCAGGCCGAGGCTCGCCGGCTTGCCGTCGCGCAGCGCCCACAACTGGTAGTCGGAGCCCGCGGGCGGCGTGAAGTTGCTGAAGACGATGACGGCGCGGCGGACCTGCGGGTCGTAGATGGCGCGCGCGCGCAGGCCGTGGCCGGCGGGCGTGAGCGAC
>VBPB01000254.1:0-5035 GCA_005893365.1 Candidatus Eiseniibacteriota bacterium | reverse complement strand
CGCGGTCGACGAGCGCCGGCGCACCGGCATCGGGATGACCCGCCCGCCGCTCGGCGCCGTGCCGTCCCCGGCCCGCGCCTCGCGACCGCCCGCGCGCCCCTCGCGCCGCACGAGTTCGAGCACGCGGGGTGCGAGGCGGGCGGGCGGAGCGATCGGAGGCGCCGAGGCGGCCAGCAGCACGACGCCCTCCCCGAGCCGCTCCAGCTCGGCCTCGCAGTCGGGGCAGCCCTCGGCCAGATGCTGCTCGAGCACGCGCTGCTCCGCGTCGTCCAGGACGCCGAGCACGTAGCCCGCGCAGAGGTCCAGCATCTGTTCGCTGTGGCGGCTCATGACCGTGCCTCCTCGGGCACCCGCTTGCGCAACTCCAGCAGCCCCTGCCGCACCCAGGACTTGACCGTCCCGAGCGGGGTCTCGAGGCGCGTGGCGATCTCGCTCTGCGACAGGCCTCCGAAATAGGCCAGTTCCAGCACTTCCCGTTGACGCGGCGCCAGTGCCGCGAGTGCGACCGTGACGTGCTTGTGGAGCTGGCGATGCGCCACCGTGGCCACCGGATCTTCGACCGGCGCCATCGGCGGGCTGCGCAGGCGGTCGATGGCTCGGCTGCGCGCCAGCGTCAGCAGCCAGGCGATCACCGCGCCCCGGCTCGCGTCGTAGGCCGCGGCGCGATTCCACGCCTGGAGCCAGGCCTCCTGCAGCACTTCCTCGGCATCCTCTGCGCGGCCGACGATCCGTAGCACCATGGAGTACATCAGGCTCCCATGCCGTTCGTACAACTCGGCGAGTGCCTGGTGGTCTCCTGACCGGATCCGTTCCATGCAGGCGGCGTCTCGTGTCTGATCGGTCATGGATGGGCCCAGGTCACCCGGCGGGTTTCATCTCTCTCTACGGGGCTCGGCATGGATCGGACGGATGGTTCCCGGGATGGGGCGAGGCGTGAGTGACCAGGACCGCGGAAGGAAGGAGATGAGGATAGGCAGGGGACCGTGCGCCTACAAGCCTTATATCATGCGGGCTCCGCGAGCAGGGGCGCAGGAGTCGCGCTCGGCCCCGCGACGGCCCTGTGCCCGGCGATCGCCTCCATTCGGGCGGGCGCGGCCGCCGGCCAGCGACCTGCGCGCCCCCGGGCCGCCAGCCCCGGCGACCGGCTCCGCCGTGTTTGCCCCATCTAATTACCGGCACCCGCCTCGGGAATCCGCGCCCAGCCTCATCCGTTGGGCCGCCGGCTCCGTAGAGACAGCGGCCGTACCCCGTGTGGGGTCGGCTCACTGGAACCGCCGGGCGACGCCGCCGCCGCGAGGCTAGCCCCCACTCCCCGCCCCCGCGCGAAACGCGTGGGAGAAAGGACCACCGCGATGAGACACCGCACATGGGGTGCCGCCCTGGCCGCGGCGCTGACGCTGGCGATCGGGTTGAGCCCGCTGCCCGCGCGCGCATCGAGTCACAGCGAGGCCCCCGGAACCGCCAAGGACCGTCTCGCCGACGACACCGACGCCTATGCGTGGGTGAGCAACGACGCCCCCAACCATGTGACGCTGGTCGGCAACTGGGTGCCGCTGATCGAGCCCGGCAGCGGGCCGAACTTCGCCTCGTTCGACGACGAGGTCTTCTACTGGTTCAACATCGACAACGTCGGCGACGCCCAGGACCACATCCGCTATCTGTTCCGGTTCAAGACCACGCGCCAGACCGACGCCACGTTCCTCTATAACACCGGCGTGGTGACCTCGCTCACGGATCCGCATCTCAACGTGCGGCAGTCCTACACCGTGACGCGCTTCGACAACGACGTCCCGACGGTGCTCGGCACCGACCTGCCGGTGGCGCCGCAGTTCGTGGGCCCGGTGTCCATGCCCAACTACGGCGACCTGGCCAAGGCCGCGGTCCAGACGCTCTCCGACGGCAGCAAGGTGTTCGTCGGCCCGCGCGACGATCCGTTCTTCGTCGACCTCGCGGCCATCTTCGACCTGCTCACCATCCGCCAGCCGCCGGGCAACCGCGGCGAAGGGCGGGACGGCGTGGGCGGCTACAACGTGATGACCATCGCGCTGCAGATCCCCAAGACGCACCTGACCTCGGACGGCCAGGCTCCGGGTGCGACCAACTCGGTGATCGGCCTCTACCTCTCCGCCGACCGGCCGACGACGCGCACGCTGCACGACGACGGCACCGTCACCACCGCCGGCCCGAACATCGCGGTGTCGCGGCTCGGCAATCCGCTGGTGAACGAGGTCGTGATCCCGCTCAAGGACAAGGACAAGTTCAACGCCTCCGAGCCGGAGGACGACGCCGCTAACTTCCTCAACTACGTGCTCGACCCCGAGCTGGCGCACCTGCTCACGCTGCTCTACGGCATCGCCACGCCGCCGGCGCCGCGCCTCGACCTGGTGGCGGTCTTCCTGACCGGCATCCCGGGGCTCAACAAGCCCGCGAATCCGAATCAGGTGCCGTGCGAGATGCTGCGGCTCAACATGGCGACCCCGCCGTCGCTGCATCCCAAGCGCCTGGGCATCCTCGCCGGCGACAACGCCGGGTTCCCCAACGGCCGCCGGCTGGCGGACGATGTGGTGGACATCGCCGAGCGCGTGGTCGCCGGCGCCACGGGGTTCACGCCCACGTTCAACCACGCTCCCAACAACCAGCTCGGTGACGGCGTGGACTTCAACGACAAGCCGTTCCTGCCCTACTTCCCGTACGTCGCCCCGCCGCAGAACCCGCTGCGCCACGAGCACCACCAGGAAGCGGACAACGACGGCGACGACGACCACCACCACCACGGCTGGGGCCGGCACGCCGACCGCGAGGACGCCACGCCCGGCGACGGGCTGGAGGCGACCGGACCCACGCTCGAGACCGGGACCGCGGAGTTCGGGGTCAAGGTGTCGGGGCCCAACCCGGCCTCGGCCACCCGGCTCGAGTACTCGCTGCCCGTGCCGGAGCACGTGACGCTCAAGGTGTTCGACCTGCAGGGGCGCGTGGTCCGCACGCTCCTCGACCAGGACGCCGACGCCGGCTCGTTCACCTCGAGCTGGAACGGACTCACCGACAACGGTGACCGCGCCGGGAAGGGCATCTACTTCGTGCGGATGAGCGCCGCCGGCCAGCAGTCGCAGAAGAAGGTCGTGCTGCAGTAGGCGGCGGGACGAGGTCGCCCCGCATCGCCTGAGAGACGACGGAGCCCGCGGCGCGCAGACGCCGCGGGCTTCTCGTTGGTCGCTACGAGGCCTTCGCGATCATGCCCCAGGCGGTCCCAACGGTGAGCCCCGCGCAGGCCATGATCAGGGAAAGGTACTTCCCCGCGCGGCTGTGCGGTTCGAGTCGGGGTTCGAGGCCGAAGAAGAAATGGATGTGGAGGAACAGGCCGACGCCGATCCATCCCAACCCGAGCACGACCGCCGCCCCACCTTCGACCGTGCTGGACCAAGGGAACCCACCGGCTTCGCCTCTCCGGGTCACGATGCACTGTATGCCGTAGAGCGCAGGGAGCAGCGCGAGCCCGACGCCCCCCAGCCACATCGTGGCGCGTCCACCGCGCGGGCGCGCATCGAGCACGTCCCGAAGGTCGCGACGGCCGGAAGGCCGGCGTGGCTCGGGTAGCCCGAAGTGGGACGCCATCACCGGCTGGAGCCAGCGCGCCAGCAGGAAACCCGCGCACGCGACGACCACGCACAGGAGCGCGGGGCCGGCATCGGGGGCGCCGCTGAACGTCAGCACCGAGACCGCGAATCCCGCGATGACGAAGCACCCATAGGCCGCCGCGGCCAGCAGGGCGCCGATCACGGCGTGCGTGAGGAGCGCCCCGCGGGCGGAGGTGAGGTGCCGGCGGTGCGCCTCGACCAACCCCGTCACACCGCCCACGGCCGCGGCCAACCAGGCACCGGTCGCAAGGTCCATGGTCCCGGTTTTCGGCACCAGCAGCCTGCGACCTTTGCCACGTCTTTCGGGAAGGCTTCGGACGGAGGCCCGCGGCGCGTAACGCCGCGGGCCCGTCGTTCATGCGGGGCGGAGACGGCCTACCGGGGCCACAGCCAGCCGAAGCATCCTGCGGTGAGCAGTCCGTAGATCAGCCCGTCGAACGTGTACTTGATCGTCGTGCTCCACTTGCGCTTGTACCAGATCGAGTCCTGCCACAGCGCGATCGCATAGGCGATGAAGGCGGTCGCGCCCGCGAACCGGAAGACCTTGAGGTAGGGCTCCCCGGGTCCCAACGCGCGCCCCGTCACGTAGGCGGCGAGGACGCCGACGACGAGGGAGTAGATGAACCACTGCACCAGGCTCGGTCCCATCGACATCGGACCGCTTGGCATCACCGTCATGACGATGACCGGGCCCTTTTTCATCTTCTCGGCGAACTCCGGGGACTTCATGTCCTTCATGTTGTCGCAGCGCGGCACCATGTAGTCGCCCGGCGGGATGTTGTACTTCCGGAGCGCCTCCATCGCCTCCGCCTCGGACGGCAGCTTGCTGTGATCGCTCTTGTGCATCGGGATCATCATGTGGATGACGGAACTCGCCACGAACACGAGCACCGCCGACAAGAGGATCGGGAGCCACAGCGACATCAGGGAAACCATCGCGACCTCCTCGGGAACCACGGCATGAGCACGGCGGCAGTGGTGCCACCGCCCGGACCTGGCCGGAGACTCTCCGCGGTTTGACGGCCGGTCGCAAGACCGATTTCAGAGCGGCCAGGCCGCCTCAACCCACGCGCTCGACCAGTGCCCGGACTCCGGCAAGGTCGAACAGGTAGCGCGCCCCCCCGCCGCGGCGAACACCGTACCGACCTCGAAACCACACGCCCGAACCCAGAAGGTGAAGCCGCGCCCGGATCGGAGCAGCCACACGTCGGCGGCCGCGAGCAAAGGGAGGATGGCCAGGAGTAGTAGGAACTTGCTCCAGAGCTGGCCCAGGGGAAGGGCCGCGCTCACCCCGACTCCCATGACGAGCAGAAGGACGCTCCAGGCGATCTTCTTTCGTCGCGGGAGCGCCGCTCTCAGGAAGAGCCGCAAACCCGCCAGCCAGAGCGCCGCGGCGCCCA
>VBPB01000041.1 GCA_005893365.1 Candidatus Eiseniibacteriota bacterium | reverse complement strand
CGCGCGCCACGCTCTCGCCGCTCGAGCGCGCCGATCGCGAGGAGGCGGTGGCGGACTGGCTGCGCCGGCAGCGGCTGGACGCCGAGACCATCGCGGCGGCGGCCGAGACGCCGCTCACCGTGGCGAGCCTCACGCGCCTGGAGCACACGCTGGGGCCGGAGGCTATCGGCTACGCGGTGCGCGCGGTCGTCGCCTCCTGCCGCGTGCGCGCGCTGGCCGCCGAGGTGCAGGCGGCGGCGAGCCGCATCCACACGCTGGTGGCGGCGATCAAGGGGTTCACCTACATGGACCAGTCCCGAGTCCCCGCCCCGGTCGCGATCGGCCAGGGACTCGCCGACACGCTGGCGGTGCTCGGGGGCAAGGCGCGGACGCGCGGCGTGCGCGTCTCGCTCCGGGTGCAAGACGGCCTGCCGGCGATCGAGGGGTTCGGCGGCGAGCTGAACCAGGTGTGGGCGAACCTGATCGCCAACGCGATCGAGGCCGCTCCGGAGTCGGGCCAGATCGAGGTGACCGCCGAGGCGCGCGACCACGAGGTCGTGGTGCGGGTGGTGGACGATGGCCCCGGGGTCCCGGAAGCGATCCGGGAGAAGATCTTCGATCCGTTCTTCACCACCAAGCCGCAGGGCGAGGGCACCGGGCTGGGGCTCGACATCTCCCAGCGCCTGGTGCGCGAGCACGGCGGCCGGATCGAGCTGGAGTCGCGGCCGGGGCGCACGGAGTTCCGGGTGATCCTGCCGCGCAGAACGGCGGTCGCATGAGGAAGGGAGGTTCGCAGTGGCGCGATTCCTGATCGAAGTGCCGCACGAGGCCGACACGGTGGCCTGCGCGCGGGCGGTGCGGGTGCTGCTCTCGACCGGGTCCCACTTCCTGACCCACGCCGACTGGGGCTGCATGGACGGCGCCCACAGCGCCTGGATCATCGTGGACGTGGGCAGCAAGGCGGAAGCCCTGGCGATCGTGCCGCCCGCGTTCCGCGCGGCGACGCGCATCGTCGGGCTCAATCAGTTCTCGCTGGAGCAGATCGAGCGCACGCTGCGCCGCCATGGGGCGCTCGAGGAGCCCTCCAAGGGACCGAGCGGTGGCTAAGCCGGTCCTGCTGTCGGTGGACGACGATCGCGATGTGTTGAGCGCGATCGAGCGCGACCTGCGGCGGCACTACGGCGAGCCGTACCGCCTCGTCACCGCGAGCTCGGGTGCCGAGGCGCTCGAGGCGCTGCGCCAGCTCCAGCGGCGCTCGGGCGCGGTGGCGCTGCTGCTCGCCGACCAGCGCATGCCGGGGATGACCGGGGTCGAGTTCCTGCGCGAGGCGCGCAAGCTCTACCCCGACGCGCTGCGGGTGCTGCTCACCGCCTACGCCGACACCGCGGCGGCGATCGCCGCCATCAACGAGGCGGGCCTCCACCACTATCTGATGAAGCCCTGGGACCCGCCCGAGGAGCGGCTCTACCCGGTGCTGGACGACCTGCTCGCGGGCTGGTCGGATCGGTCGCGGCCGGCGTTCGAAGGCATCCGTGTCGTCGGCTCGCGCTGGTCGCCTCCGAGCTACGCGGCGCGCGAGTTCCTGGCGCGCAACCAGATCCCCTACCAGTGGGTGGACATCGACCAGGACGCCGCGGTGCGCGAGCTGGTCGTGAGCGTCGCGGGCGAGTCGCCGCGGCTGCCGGTGGTGCTGTTCCCCGACGGAGCACCATGGAGCTGGCGGCGAAGGCCGGGCTCCAGACGCTGGCGACCCGGCCCTTCTACGAGGTGGTCATCGTGGGCGGCGGGCCCGCCGGGCTCGCCAACGCGGTCTACGCGACCAGCGAAGGCCTGCGCACGCTCTTGATCGAGCACCACGCGCCGGGCGGTCAGGCTGGGACCAGCTCGTTCATCGAGAACTACCTGGGCTTCCCGGGCGGCGTGACCGGGGCCGATCTCACGAACCGCGCGGTGGCGCAGGCGCGCCGGTTCGGGACCGAGATGATGGTCGGCCAGCCGGTCATGGCCGTGCGCCGCGAGGACCCCTACCGCATCGTGACGCTGGCGGACGGAGCCGAGGTCTCCTGCCACGCGCTGATGCTCTCGACCGGCATGGCGGTGCGCGAGCTGGAGGTGCCGGGGATCGCCCCGCTGGTCGGCGCCGGCGTCTACTATGGGGCCGCCATGTCGGAGGCGGCGCTCTACCGCGGCCAGGACGTGGCGATCGTGGGCGGCGCCAACTCGGCCGGCCAGGGGGCGCTGTTCTTCTCGCGCTACGCGCGCCGCGTGACGGTGCTGGTCCGCAAGCCGGGCTTGAGCCCACCGATGTCGCGCTACCTGGTGGACCGCCTCGAGGCCACGCCCAACATCGAGGTGGTCCCGGGGGTGGAGCTGAGCGAAGCCCAGGGCAACGGCCACCTGGAGCGGCTGGTGCTCCGCGAGGTCGCGGCCGGGACGACGCGGACCATCGAGGCGGCGGCCCTGTTCGTGTTCATCGGCGTGTCGCCGCGCACCGAGGCCTTCCTGGGTTTCGTGGCGCTGGACGCCAAGGGCTTCATCCTCACCGGCCCCGACCTGCCGCGCGACCGCCGCGCCTGGCCGCTCGAGCGCGACCCGCTCATGTTCGAGACCAGCGTGCCCGGCGTGTTCGCGGCCGGCGACGTGCGCTCGGGCGCCAACCGCCGGATCGCCGCCGCGGTCGGCGAGGGCTCGGCGGCCATCTTCTCGGTGCAGCGGTACTTGCAGACGGTGTAGGGGCCGGCCTGGCACCGCCTTGGAGAACGGCAGAAATGTGTTGCAACACATTCAGCCTGGCCGCATCCTAAGCTCTATGGGAAAGGTGATGCAGCAGCGGCTTCAACAGCCGCGGTTCCGGACGCCGACGCACGAGGCGGTGCTGGCCGTCCTGCTCGCCAGCGCCCACCTGCGCGAGCAGGTGGAAGCGGTGGCGGCCGAGACGGGGATCAGCGGCCAGCAGTACAACGTGCTCCGGATCCTGCGCGGCGCGCAGCCCGCGGGGCTCCCCCGCTGCGACATCGGCAAGCGCACCATCGAGCGGGCCCCCGATCTCACCCGGATCGTGGACCGGCTCGCCAAGGAAGGCCTGGTCGAGCGGGCGCGCTCGGAGGACGACGGGCGGCTCTCGGTGGCCCGGATCACCCGCAAAGGGCTCGCCGTCCTCGACCGGGTCGACCCGCGCGTCGAGGCCCTGCACCGGGCCGTCACCCATCGGATCGGCGAGCGCGACGCGCGCGCGCTCACCCGGATCTGCGAACGCCTGATCGAATCGTGAACCGTCACCCGCAGTGAGACCCGGCCGCGCGCGCGGCCACCTATGTGTCGTCACACCTACCCGAGGAGGTCACCATGTCGAGACTCAAGGTCCTGGTCACCGGCGCCACCGGCACGCAGGGTGGCGGTGTCGCCCGCCAGTTGCTCGCGGACGGCCATCACGTCCGCGCCGTCACCCGCAACCCGGCGAGCCCCGCCGCCGCCGCGTTGAGCAAGCTCGGAGCCGAGGTCGTGGCGGCCAACTTCGACGACCCGGCGTCGCTGGTGGCGGCGGCGCGGGGCGTGGACACCGCCTTCGCGATGAGCACGCCCTACGTGGCGGGGGTCGACGCCGAGCGCAAGGAGGCCCTGGCACTGATCGAGGCGCTCAAGACCGCCAGGGTGGGCCGCATCGTGCTGACCTCGGTGGCGGACGCCGACCGCAAGACCGGCATCCCCCACTTCGAGAGCAAGGTCCCGGCGGAGCAGGCGGTCAAGGCCTCGGGCGCCGCATGGTCGATCGTGGCGCCGGTGTTCTTCATGGAGAACCACACCGGTCCGTGGTGGCTGCCGGGCCTCCAGTCGGGCACGTGGTCGATGCCGATGCCGGCCGACCGCAAGCTCCAGATGATCGCGGCGGCCGACCTGGCGAAGTTCACCGCACGGGTGATCGAGGAGCCCGGGACCTTCAACGGGCGTCGCATCAACCTGGCGTCGGACGACGTCAGCCCGAACGAGGTCAACGCGATCCTCTCGCGCGTGACCGGCCGCAAGCTGACGTTCCAGAGCACCCCGCTGGCGGTGGTGCGCCAGCAGAACGCGGACTTCGCGGCGATGTTCGAGTGGTTCGACAAGGTCGGCTACTCGGCGGACATCGCGGGCCTCAGGCGCGACTACCCGTGGGTCGGCTGGCACACGTTCGAGTCGTGGGCCAAGGCCCAGCCGTGGGACGCGCTGCTGGGAGCCCCGACCGCCCGCTGATCTCCGAGTCACGACACGGCGCCCGCCCTTGGCGCAGGGGCGGGCGTTCGTGCGTCGCGCTACTGCATGTCCAGCAAAGCGCCCACCTCGGTGCGAACGCTCTCGGGCGACGCCTTCCGCCCCGCCGCCTGTGCGCGCTCGGCTTCGTCGGCGCCCAGTGCCTCGGTGATCCGCGCCACCAGGCGCTCGATATCGGCCTTCTCCGCAGGCATCAGGGGTACGACCAACGCCTCTCGCGTGGCGTCGGCCGCCCCGATGAGGCGCGCCGCTTCGACGGGTCGCCCGAGCGCGACGGCCAACTCCGCCAGCGCCTCCAGGGCCGTGAGCCGCTCGCGCGGCGTGTCGAGTCGGTCGAGCAGGGCGAAACCCTCGCGCAGCCGCTGACGCGCCGGCGCCAGCTCGCCCTGCCGCACGAGCGACGTCGCCAGGCCGGAGAGGCACAGCGTTTCGACGTTCTCGTCGCGGGTCTCGCGCAGCAAGCCGAGGGCCGCCTCGAAGCAGGCGCGGCCGTGATCCCCGCGCCCCAACACACACTCGATCGTCCCCTGGTTGTGGAGCGCCATCGCGACGCCGCGCTTGGAGCCGCGCGCCTGGTAGAGCGCGAGGCTCTCCTCGCCCAGCGCGTGGGCGTCCTGGTAACGCGACTGCCACATCGCCACGACGCCCAGCCCGGCGAGGACCGCGGGCGGGAGGCCCCCAGGTTCCGGGTGAGCGCGCCAGTAGGCGAGACTTTCTTCGAGGTAGCGGCGCGCCACTTCGTGCTCGCCCGCGATCAGGGCGAACCCGGAGGTGCGCACCAACGCCCAGGCCCGCTCGGGGGTCGGCTTCCGAGCCTCCACGCGTCCCAGCACGGTCTCGAGCGTCCGGCGACCAAGGGTGTAGCGTCCGGACGCGGACCAGAAGCGCTGCACCGCGGTCGCCAGCCGCAAACCGCGGATCGCGCCGTCCACCGCATCGCCGCTGGTTTCCAGGGCGGCGAGGATGTTCTCCTCCTCGCGGGCGAGCTCGGCGACCTGCCGCGCCATGCCGGGCCCGCTCATGGCCTTTTCGGCGCGCGCCCCGAGGTCGAGGTAGACCGCCAGGTGCCGCTCGCGCAGGGCCGCCGCCTCGCCGTGGGCGTCGAGCGCATCGAGGGCGAACCGCCACACGCTCTCGAGGAATCGGTAGCGCGCCTCGCCCGACGCCGAGCGGTCCACCACGACCAGCGAACGCTCGACCAGACGCGTGAGCAGGTCGAGCACCTCGAACTCGTCGCCGCTCTCGGAGCACACGGCGGTCGCGCGCTCCAGCGTCCAGCCGCCCTTGAAGACCGCGAGCCGGCGCATCAGGTCCTGCTCGGGTCGCAGCAGATGATCCCAACTCCACTGGATCACCGCCTTCACGGTCTGCCGGCGCGACGGCGCGTCGCTGCCGGGGCGCGCCAGGAGCTTGAAGCGATCCTCCAGCCGGTCGCGGATCTGCTCCACGCCCAGCATGCGGATGCGGCCTGCCGCCAGCTCGAGCGCCAGCGGTATGCCGTCCAGGCGGCGGCAGAGTTCGGCGATCGCCGGCGCGTTCGCGGTGGTGAGCGCGAAGTCCGGCTTGGCGGCGATGGCGCGTTCCATGAAGAGCTGGACCGCCTCGCAATCGCGCAGGGGCTCGACCTCGGTCACCCCGCCCGCGCTCGGGACCTCGAGCGGCGGCACCGCGAGCACGGTCTCGCCCTCCAGCCCGAGCGCCTGGCGGCTGGTGGCGAGCACCCGCGAGGCCGGGCAGGCGCGCAGGACGGCGGACGCGAGGGCCGCCGCGCCCCCCAGCACCTCTTCACAGTTGTCCACCACGAACAGCATCCGGCGGTCGCGGACGTGCCGCGTCAGCGACTCGAGCGGGGTGCGACCGGGCTGGTCGGGCACGCCGAGCGCCTCGGCGGCCACGTCGGCCACGCGCCCGGAGTCCGTGACCGGCGCCAGGTTCACGAACCACACGCCGTCGGGATACTCCCCCAGCAACGACTCGGCGAGGCGCAGCGCGATGCGCGTCTTGCCCGTTCCGCCGAGACCGGCCAGCGTCAGCAGGCGCGCGGCGCCAAGCAGGCGGCGGCATTCGTCCAGCACGGACGACCGGCCGATGAACGTCGTCGTCTGGGCGGGCAGGTTGTGCGGCGTCGCGTAGCGCTCGCCTTCGCGCAGCGCCGAAGCGCGGCGGATGCCCAGGGCTTCCTCCAACTCGACGCGGGCCGAGCGGATGTGATCCAGACGCCGCGACACATCCTGCTCGAGGCAGCGCGCGATGAGCGTGCGCACGCGCGGCGGCGTGCTCGCCGGCAGCACCGCCAGGTCGGGAGGCCGATTCAAGGTCGCGGCCATGATCGCGAGCGCGTCGCCGCCCGAGAAGGCGCGCCGCCCGGCGAGGCACTCGTAGAGCACGCAGCCGAACGCGAACACGTCGGTGCGCGGGTCCACCTCGACCGCCAGGACCTGCTCGGGGCTCATGTAGCCGGGGGTGCCGAGGATGGTCCCCGACTGCGAGAGCCCTGCGGCGTCCGGTGCTCCGCCCGGCCGCGAGACCACGATCGTTTCGGCCTCCTCCGACGGGGCGGCGGCCGGCGTGAGCGCGGCCGGGCTCTCGGGGCGGGCAGGCTCCGCCGCCGCCGGCTTCCGCACTCCGACCGTGCGCCGCGCGAGGCCAAAGTCCAGCACCTTGACCAGCCCGCGCGGGCCGATCATGACGTTCCCCGGCTTGACGTCGCGATGGATGACGCCGCGCTCGTGCGCGGCCTCGAGCGCCTGCGCGATCTGGGCGCAGATCTGGAGCGCCTCGTCGGGCGCGAGCGCGCCGCGGCTCAGGCGCTCGGCGAGCGTCTCGCCCTCGACGCGCTCGAGCACCAGCACCATGGGACCTTCCGGCGTCTCCTCGAAGCCGTGGACGGTTGCGATGTTGGGATGCGAGAGTGAGGCGAGGGTCAGCGCCTCGCGCCGGAACCGCGCGATGGCGTCCGCGTCGGTGGTGAGATGCCGCGGCAGCAGCTTGAGCGCCACCTCGCGGTCGAGCCGCGTGTCGCGCGCGAGGTAGACCTCGCCCATCCCTCCGGCGCCGAGGGGGCCGAGGATCTCGTGGGAGCCAAGACGCGTGCCTGCGGTGAGCGGCATGCGGGGCAGTCTACCGCTCCTCGCGCCTCACTTGCCCAGCAACCGCAGGATGCCGGTCGTCATCTGCGGCAGGTAGGTGATCATCAGCACGCCGATGCCGAGGATGAGGAGGAACGGCACCACGTGCCGGTAGAGCTGCGGCAGGGGCTTGTCGAAGCGCGAGGAGGAGAGCAGCAGGTTCAAGCCCACCGGCGGGAACAGGAATCCGAGTTCGAGGTTGGCCAGGAACACCACGCCCAAGTGGACCGGGTCGATGCCGAACGCGGCCCCGATCGGGGCCACCAGCGGCGCCAGGATGATGATCGCCGAGTAGATCTCGAGCACGCTGCCCAGGACCAGCAGCACCACGTTGAGGATGAGCAGGAAGACGTGCGGCGAATGGATGTGGGTCCGGACCGTCGCCAGCAGGGCATCGGGGATCTGCGCGTCGACCAGCCAGCTGGTCACGCCCAGGGCGCTCGCGAGCAGGATGAGCACGGAGCCGCACAGCACGCCGGCCTTGAGCAGCACCCCGGGCAGCCCGCGCACCGGGTGGATGTCGCGGGTGATGAAGCACTCGACCACGATGGCGTAGGCGAAGGCCACCGCCGACGCCTCGACGATGGTGGCGAGCCCGGTGGCGAACAGCACCACGACCAGGAGCGGCACCGAGAGCTCCCACTTGGCACCCCACCCGGCGAGGACGGCCTCGCGCGGCGAGAACGCCTGGCGCCGGGCCTTGGCCCGGCCGCCGACCCGCATGCCGTAGAGCGCCACGATCACGATCAGCAGGACGCCGGGCACCAACCCCGCGAGGTAAAGCGAGTCGGCGGGGACGTTGGCGACCACCGAGTAGAGGATGACGGGCAGGCTCGGCGGCAGCAGCAGGCCGAGGCTGCCCGAGGCGGTCACCAGGCCGAGCGAGAAGCCCTCCTCGTAGCCTTCGTTGCGCAGGATGGGATAGAGCAGGCCGCCCAGGGCGATGATCGTGACGCCCGAGCCGCCGGTGAAGGTGGTGAACAGCGCGCACACCGCCGCGACCAGGATGGCGATGCCACCCGGCATCCAGCCGAAGAGGGCGCGGAAGAAGCGCACCAGCCGGGTCGCGGCGTTCGATTCGGCGAGGACGTAGCCGCAGGCGGTCAGCAGCGGGATGGCGGGCAGGCTCGGCGAGACCATGAGGCGGTAGATCTCGCCGGTCACCGCCGCGACCGGCACGCCGTCGCGGAAGAACATCACCAGCGCGACGCCACCCATGGCGACGAAGACCGGCGCGCCCACCAGGGCCGCCACCACGATCACCGCCAGGATCGGCAGGGTGAGCGCATGGCCCACGGCCGGTGAGAGGCCCAGGCTGAAGGTGGCGGCGATGGCGCCGAACGCGATGGCGCGTCCGTTCCAGCGATCGGCGGCCCCCCAGGCCAGGCGCAGCGCGATCAGGGCGAGGGAGATGGGCATGATGCATTCGCTCACCCACACCGGGATGCCGATCGCCAGCAACGTGCCCTGCTGGCGGTCGGCGATCACCACGCCACCCGCCGAGTAGGCGAGCACGGCGCAGACCGCGGCGGCCACCGACGACGAGAAGAGGCGGGCGGCGTTCCGGACCTTCGCGTGGCCGATCACCTCGGCGGTCGAGAGCGTGAGGTGCCGGCCCTCGCGGGTCGCGAGCAGACCGCCCAGGAAGGCGAGCCACAGCGTGAGCTGGGAGCGGTAGGTCGAGGAACCGGGCAGGTAGAGGCCGCCGATCGGCCGGCCCAGGGCGTCGATGAGCGGCAGTACCATCGACAGCAGGAATGCCAGCACCAGCACCGCCCCCTCGATGCGGTGGAGGACGGCGACCACGCGAGAGGGCGGGGCCTGCGGCTCGTCGAGGGTCATGCCGGCGCGCAGGCTACCACGGGTCGGGCCGTGCCGCCCGAGGGCCTTGCGTCGGGCCGTGGACGTACACCCAAGCCTGCTTGCCCGACGCGAGCGTCGCCGCGATCCGCACGTAGTCGAAGGCGGCCTCGCAGCCATCGGCGCGCGCGAGCTCGGGGCCCGCGCTGGCGCAGAGCGAGTGCGCCGCGACGGCCCGCCGCCCGATCAGCGTCGGCCCAGGATCCTCGCCAGCACGGCCTTCACCGTCCCGCTCTCTCCCGCCGGATCCGTAGCGCGCTCCACGTCGCGGGCGAAGGACTGTTCGCGGTAGAGCTGGTCGAGCGCTTCGGGCGGAAGGTCCCACCAGGCCGAGGGTGGCACGATGCGCCCTTCGCGGTCGCGCTCGCGGAACGCCGTGACGGCGGCCTCGATCAGGGCAGGGGTCTCACGATCGCTCATGATGGGATCTCCCAGCCGGGGACACCCTTGCCCTCGAGGCACTTCCGGAGTTGTTGCCGGGCCCGGACCACGTTCTGCAGGAACGTGTTGAGCTTGAGCCTCAGCCGCTCGGCGATCTCGCGATCGGGTTCGACGGCGCCGCGGGCGATGCGCGCCGCGAGGACCTCGCGCAGCCTGGCGCTCAAGCGGCCCATGCAGTCGCGAATCGCCGCCGCGAGCCGGGGATCGGACGAGGGGGCCGGGTCCGCGGTCACCTCCGGGAGGTCTTGGGGTGGCAGGAAGCTCACCCGTCCCATTCGTCGCGCCTCGTTGCGCGCCAGGTTGCGGGCCAGGCCGATCGCGAATCGCAGCGAGGCATCCGGGCCTGCCAGGTCGCGGCCGCCTTGGGTGGCGAGCAGCCACATCCGGAGCAGCGTCTCCTGGACGATGGACTCCACGTCCACCGCGCGGGCGAACCGGCCGAGGCTGGCGCGGATGGGGCGCTCGACGCTCCCCATCCAGTCGCGGAAGGCCTCGGTGTCGTGCCCGCGCACCCGGGCGAACAAGCCGTCGACCTCGGTCTCCACGCGCTCGCGATTGCCCACGGTCATGACGCTCCGCGCTCGAGCAGCGTGGCCAGCTCTTGGTACAGGGTCGCCCCGGTCCGGGTGAAGTCTTCCTCGCCGAGCTCATTCAGCGCCGCTTCCAGTTCGGCGTCGGTCGGGTCGGCACGCTGCGGCTCGACCGCCGATGCCTCCGCCGCGCGCGCGACCTGCTCGACCAGGTGACGTATCCGCTCGGCATGGCGCTCCATGCGGCCGAGCAGCGCCGCCCACCGCTCGCGCGCCGGGCCCTCGGGCATGGCTTCGATCTGGTTCCGAACCACCACCGCCAGGCGCTCGATCTTCTCGCGCTCGCCGGCGAGCAGACCCATGAGATCGTCCGCGGCGGCCCAGAGCCTCGCCTTCCGCTCCGCGATCGCGCGGCGCGTGGCCGCGAGCTCGTGCTGCACCCGCTTGGCGGCATCGCGAACCTCCCGGCCGCGGCGCGGCCGCCCGGCGCCGAGCGAGCGCAGAAGCTCCTCGCCGCCGGATCGCGGACCGCCCCTCGACGGGCGTTTGGCGAGGATGGGCCCGCTGCCGAGGCGAGCATGAGCGTCTCGCCTCCCCCTCCCAGCAATCCGCTCCCCTGCGCGGACACGCCGGCGGGCAGCTCGGCCGCGATCCGCTGCCGCCGCGTGGGAGCACTCGGATCGACCGTGGGCTCCTCGGCGATGGCGACCAGGCTGGTGCGCCGGCTGGTGATGCGATGCCGCAGGCCGAGCGCCTCGATCTCGGCGTCGATGGCTTCGGCGTTGCTCGCGCTGGCGGCCAGCGTCAGCTCGAGGTCGGCGATGGCCTCGCGGCCGAAGAGCGCTCCGATCGGGAGCGGTGTCGCGGGCGTCGCGGCCGAGGCGCCACCGGCCTCCGGCACCGCGATCCGCCAGGTCCAGCGCTCGGCCGAGCCCGCGAGCCGGCCGTGCAGCTCGAGCGCGCCGCCATGGCCACGCAGCTCGACGGCCGCCACCAGCGGCTGGCCGGCGAAGACGTCGCGCAGTCGGGTCGTGGCCGGCCGCAGCAAGGCCGTGCCCTCGATGGCGACGTCGGTGATGACCGGCCGGGCGGTCGCCGCACCCAGGCGCCGCGCCCCCTCGCGCGCCGAGACCGGATCGTTGACCAGGAGCTCCACGCCGCGCCCGGCGCGGGCGACCGCGGCGGTGAGCGAGCGATTGGGGGCGGAGCCGATGCCGACGGCGTGGACGCGGCATCCGTCGGGCAGCCCGTTCATGATCCCCGCCACCACCTCGCGCTCGAAGCCGATCTGGCCGTCGGTCACCAGCACGATCTGGCGCTGCGCGTCGTGGCGCAGGCACCCGAGCGCCTCCGAGATGGCGCCGGCCATCTCGGTGCCGCCGCCGGCGGTGAGCTCGGCGAGGGCCCGCTGCGCGCGGCGCAGGGCGTCCGGCGTCGCCGGGGTCATGGCACGACCCAGGCGGCTCACCTGATTCGAGAAGACCAGCAGCTCGAAGCGGTCCTGCGGATCCAGGCCGCGCAGGAGCTCCTGGACCACCTGCTTCGCGCACGCGAGGGGCTCGCCGCTCATCGAGCCGCTGGCGTCGATGAGCACGGTGAGGTCGCGCGCGAACGTGGCTCGCGGCACCGCGGGTGGCGTGACGGTGACGAGCCCGTAGCGGCCGTCGTCGCCCGCGAGTCCGCCGCCCAGCACCATGCCGGCCTCGAGGCCGTCCGCCGCCGCGGGCCAGCGCAGCACCAGGTCGCGGTCGAGGCGTTCGCCCTCGCCGAACCGCACGCGGGCGCCCTCGGGGCCGGCCTCGCAGAGGATCGAATGGCTGGGCGAGCTGATGCGGGTGCTGGCCGGCGTCCGGCCGGCCACGGTCACGTCGATGGCGAGCCGGGTGGGGATGCCGCCGGCCTCGTCCCGATCCACGTCCAGCCGTCCCGCGTCGGGCACGCGGTCCGGCGCGCCCTGATAGCGCACGCCGACCACAGTCGGGAACCGGTACTCCCACTCAAGGCCGAGCGCGTCGGTCGCGGCCAGCGTGGCGAGGCGCTGCAGCACCTCGATCTCGACCTCGACCGGGGTCGCGGGCGGGAGGTTGCCGAGCCGCTGCCGGAAGGTGTCGTCGCGGTCCTGCTCCAGCAGCCCGGCGCCGCGCCCCTGGGCCAGCGCCTGCCGGAAGGCGGCCGCGGCGCGCTCGCGCGGCTCGACGATCCCGCGCAGGACGCGCTCGCCGATGCGGATGGTGTAGCCGAGCACCGCGCCGTCCGCCGGCAGCGGCAGGGTGTAGACCACCTCGAGCGTCTGGTCGTAGGGGTTGGCGAAGCGCTGGGTGAGACGGCTTAAGGCGAGGCCGCCCTCCGCCCGGGCGGTCAGGCGGACGGATTCGAGGGGGTAGGTGCGGCCGTCGACCGAGACCAGGGCCGGGCCGCCGCGGGTCGTGAGTTCGGGCTCGTGGATCGTCATCGGACTGCCTCCTCCGGGGTGCCGGAAGCGGTCGAGGCCCGGATCTCGGGTCATTGGAGTCGCTCCAGCCTACCTCTTATGTCGCGGGGAGAGGGTTTGGTGACACGGCGGGCCAGACGGTCGCGCCGGCCGCCTCGAGGATGACCCCTCAAGCGCCGGCCCGCGCCTCCCGATAACTCCGCGGAACCCCCTGGCGCGGCCGCAGACCGCCGCCGGCCATGGGCGCCCCCGGATCACGCCCCATCCCACGGGGAGGCATCTCGTGAGCGTCGACGATCTCATCCGCCAACTCGACGAGCAGGTGGCGACCGGCGCGCCGTTCGAGGCCGTGCTCGAGGCCGCCGTGCGCGGCACGCACCAGTTGGACCCGCGCTTCGACTGGACCGGCATCTACGAGCTGTTCCCCGACGACGTGCTGCGGCTGGGCCCGTTCGTGGGCTCCGCCACCGACCACGTCTTCATCGGCGTCGGCACCGGCGTGTGCGGCACGGCGGTGGCCGAGAAGCGCAATCTCAACATCCCCGACGTGCGCCTCATCACCAACTACCTGGCCTGCAGCTCGGCGACGCGTTCCGAGCTGGTGGTGCTGATCCGCTCCGGCGACGTCATCCACGCGCAGATCGACATCGACAGTCACCAGGTCGCCGCCTTCGACGAGCAGGCCATGGCGAACGTGCAGCGGGTCGCCGACTGGCTGGCCCGCCGGTACGAGGCGCGCGCGGCCGCCGACGCGCGGCACTGATCCGCTCCCGCCCCCATGGACGGTGTACGGCGCCCCCCCGGTTCGGACGCGGCGTTCCTGCGCGACCTCGACCGGGTCCTGACCGCGGACTCGGCCGAGCGGGCGCTGGCGACCGGCCTCGCGGCCCTGGCGCGGCTCGCCCGCGCCGACGTGGCGGCGCTGCTCCTGATCGAGGGCGGCGCCTGCGTGCTGGAGGCGTGGTCGCCCGACGATCCGGCGACGCGCGAACGCCACGTCGCGGAGTTCATCGCCGCCGCCCAGGCCCTGGGCGCGGGCGAAGGCGCCGCGCGGCCCACCGCCGCCGCGGTGCCGCTGGTCTTGAACGGCCGGACGCTGGGTGCCATCTGCTTCGCCGGCCGGGCCCGCCGTCCCTCCGCCCGCCCGGATGCCCGGGTGCGGCGACTGGCGGCGCTGCTCGCCACGATCGCGGCCCCGCGGCGCCCGGCCCCGCCCGCCCCGGCGATGCCGCGCGAGTACGAGCGCTGGTTCCGCTCGCTCGACGAGCAGGTGCGGGTGCTGGAGCGCGAGCGCCAGAAGTTCGCGGCGATCGTGCAGCAGTCGGACGCCGAGGTGTTCGTCACCAACCCCGCGCGCCTGATCCGCTGGACCAACCACGTCCTGGCCGCGCATCCGCCGCAAGGACCGGCCCACGAGAGCTGGATCGGCCAGGGGTGCCACGCGGTGTGCTCGCGCTACGGGGACCTCGAGGCGCCGCCCGAGTGCGGCGATTGCCCGGTGGCGCGCGCGCTCGAGCGCAACGACGTGGTCCATCACGAATTCCACCGCGAGCAGGCCGACGCGGTTCACACCCTCTACGTGAGCGCGTTGCCCATCAAGGGCCCGGACGGGCAGACGCAGGAAGTGCTGGTCATGATCCAGGACCTGAGTGATCTCCAGATCCTGCGCAAGTCCGAGGAGCGCTACCGGCTGCTGTTCGAGCGCAGCGCCAAGGCGATCGTGATGGTGGACCCCGCCTCGCGCCGCATCGTCATGGCCAACCCGATGGCCAGCCGGATGACCGGCTACGCGATGGACGAGCTGACGCGGCTCGGCCTCGACGATCTGCACCCCGACGAGGAGTGGCCCCGGCTCGCCGAGGGCTACGCGCACGGATTCGCCGAGGGCGACCTGGGCGTGTTCGAGAGCCGCGTCTGCACCCGCGACGGGCGCGTGCGCTTCGCGACCGTCTCGGGCACGCGCTACGACCTCGATGGCCACGAGGTCGCGATGCTCGAGTTCCAGGACGTCACCGAGAGCCGCGAGGTGGCCGAGGCGCTGCGCCGCGCCGAGGAGCGGCTCCACTTCGTGGTCGCCAACGCCCCGGTGGTGCTGTTCGCGATCGATGCCCGCGGCGTCTTCACCCTGCGCGAGGGCCGCGGGGTGCAGGGTCTGAGACCGGTCTCGGCCGGCATATCGATCTACGAGCTCTATCACGACGTGCCGCGCGTCCTCGACAACGTGCGGCGGGCCCTGAGCGGCGAGGAGTTCATCGACACGGTCGAGCTCGGGCCGCTGGCGTTCGAGACCCGCTACGCGCCCACGCACGACGCCCAGGGGCAGGTGAGCGGGGCGATCGGCGTGGCCATCGACGTCACGCAGCGGCAGCGCCTCGAGGACCAGCTGCGCCAGGCGCAGAAGATGGAGGCGGTCGGGCGGCTCGCGGGCGGCGTCGCCCACGACTTCAACAACCTGCTCGCGGCGATCCTCGGGCACGGCGAGCTGCTCCTGGGCCGGCTCGAGCCGGCGCATTCCGCCCGTCACCACGCCGAGTCGATCCAGAAGGCCGCGGCCCGGGGGGCCTTGCTGACCGGGCAGCTGCTGGCGTTCAGCCGCAAGGAGGTGGTGGCCCCACGGGTGCTCGACCTGGTCGCGGTCGTGGCGGAGATGGAGGAGATGCTGCGGCGGCTGATCGGCGAGCACATCGAGCTCACGATGGCGCTGGCGGACCAGCCGGTGCACGTGCGCGCCGACCGCGGGCACATCGAGCAGGTGATCATGAACCTGGCAGTCAACGCCCGTGACGCGATGCGGGCGGGCGGCGTGCTCACGATCCAGGTGGTCGCGGTCGACCTGGACGAGACCGAGGGGCCCGATCCGCGCACCGGGCCGCAGGCCCTGATCGCGGTGACCGACACCGGCTGCGGGATGAGCCCGGAGGTGGTCGCGCGCATCTTCGAGCCGTTCTTCACCACCAAGCGGCAGGGCGAGGGCACGGGCCTGGGCCTCGCGACCGTCTACGGCATCGTCGAGCAGACCCGCGGGCGCATCCGGGTCGAGAGCGAGCCCGGGCGCGGCACCACGTTCCGCGTGCACCTGGACCGCGTGAGCGAGGGCCATGCCGTGGCGGACGCCGAGGCGCTGGTCCCGTCCGCCGCCACCGGCACCGAGACCGTGCTGCTGGCCGAGGACGAGCCGGCGGTGCGCGCCATGGCGCGCGAGGCGCTCGAGACCTACGGCCACACCGTGCTCGAGGCGCGCCACGGCGTCGAGGCCCTGGCGGTCGCGGCCGCGCACCCGGGGCCGATCCACCTGCTGCTCACCGACATCGTGATGCCCCACATGGGGGGTGGCGAGCTGGCGCAGCGGCTCACCGCCGAGCGGCCCGACACCCGCGTCCTGTTCATGTCGGGCTACACCGACGACGACGTGGTGCGCCAGGGCGTGTTCGAATCGGGCACGGCCTTCCTGCAGAAGCCGTTCATGCTGAGCGCGCTCGCCCGCAAGGTGCGCGAGGTGCTCGATGCCGGCCCGGCGGCCGATCGGGCGGCGTAGCGGGCAAGGCGCGTCCCCGGCGCCTCAGGGCGTGTGGATGAGGACGCAGCACCGTCCGGCGGCGGGCGCCAACCGGGCGGTCCAGCGCGGGGCGCGCAGGCCTTGGACCAGGCCGCGGCACAGGGCCAGGTTCATCCCGCAGATCAGTGCCGGCGGGCGCGCTGGAGGGCGGCGAACGGGCAGTTGGCGAGCACGATCTCGCCGTCCGCGTCCTGACGGGGCTCGAAGCCCGCGGCCCGCAGGGCCGCGAGCCCACTCCGCAGCAGGCGCGCCGCCCCCGGTCGGGGGCCGGACCGGCCCCGCGCCTCGGTCCCGAGCTCGCGCCCCCACGCCTCGGCGGCCCGCTCGAGGGCGGCGGCCTGCGTGGGTCCGCCCTCGCTCGCCGCCCGGCTCAGCAGGCGCGCGGCCAGCTGGTAGCGCCGGGCCGGCAGCGTCACGTCGATCGCCTGCGCGGAGCGGCGGTAGAGCTTGCTGGGACGTCCGGCGCCCGGGCCGGAGCGCCCCTTGAGCCGGCGGAAGTCCGCCTCCAGGAGCCCCGCGTCCACCAGCTTGTCGAGATGGAACGCGGCCAGCGCCCGCGAGATGCGCAGCGCGCGCGCCGCCTGGTCGCGGCTCAGCTCCTGCCCGGCCGAGATCCTGAGATAGAGCGCCCGCCGCATCGGGTCCGCGAGGACCCCGAGAGGCCCCGTCGGTCGCCCGCGACGCTACCCGTCCGTCGTACCAGGCCTACCGGATCCTGCTCGTCGGCTTCACCGTGGCGCCGATCGTCGCCGGCCTCGACAAGTTCTTCCACCTGCTGGTCGACTGGGACAAGTACCTCCCGGGGGTGGTCAACACCCTGGTCGGGGGCCACGGCCATGCCCTGATGATGGGGGTCGGCGTCATCGAGATCGTCGCCGGCATCGGCGTCGCCCTCAAGCCGCGCCTCTTCAGCTACGTGGTCGCGGCCTGGCTGTGGGGCATCATCCTCAACCTGCTCCTGACCCCGGGCTACTTCGACGTGGCGCTGCGCGACTTCGGCCTGTCGCTGGGGGCCCTGGCGCTGGGGCGGCTGAGCGCCGAGTTCGGCGACCGGTGACGGCCCGCGCCGGGGAACGGCTAGAATGGGCGCCGTGCGCCTGTTCATCGAGTTCATGCCCTGCCTCGGCGACTTCGTCACCCAGCTGCCGATCCTCCACGCGCTCCACGAGCGGATCCAGCCGCTCGAGATCGAGGTGAGCGTCGATGCCTTCGGCGCGGCCCTGCTCGAGGACTACGCGTGGGTCGGCCGGCGTTACCTGCGGGGCCGCGACTGGCGGTCGCGGACGCGGCCCATCCCGCCCTCCTACCGCCGGCCGTTCGACCTCCTCCTCTATCTGCGCTCCAACCCCGCGGTCAAGCTGACGCGGCTCCTGGTCCGGGCGCGGCGGAAGCTGGGAGCGGAAGCCTATGACGACGCCCGGGCGCCGCAGGGCGTGGTCCGCCACCGCTACTCGATCCTGCGCCACATCCTCCCAGGCGAGCCGCCCGAGATCACGACCCGCCTGGTGCTCGAGCCCAAGCGCGCGCGCGAGGCCCTGGCGGCGGCGGGACTCGCGGAAGGCGCGCGCATCGCCTGCCTCGGCCCGGGCGCCGGCACGCCGCGACGCATGTGGGCGGCGGCGCGCTTCGGCGAGCTGGGACGGTCGCTGCGCGAGCGCTTCGACGGCGTCGTGGTGCTGGGCTCGCCCGCCGAGGCGGGGTTGTGCCGCGAGGTCGCCGCACGAGCCTTAGGCGTGAGCTTCGCCGGCCACCCGCTGCCCCTCACCGCCGCCCTGCTGGCGAGCTCGGCGCTCTACGTCGGCAACGACAGCGGGCTCTCGCACCTCGCGGCCGCGCAGGGTTGCCCGGCCGTGTCGGTCGGTCTGGAATCGGGCGGGTACTACACGCCGTGGCAGGGCTACAGCCTGCCCGGGCGGTTGGACGAGCTGTCCGCCGCCCAGGTGCTGGCATTCCTGGCCGAGAGGGGGCTCGCCGCGACGGACGCGAGCGATCCGGCGCGCGCCCGGGCGGGTGCTACGGCTCAGTGGATCAGGCGGAGCGAGAAGGCGACGCTGCCGGTCGAGTTCCCGGGGCCCGAGGTCCCCGGCAGCACGCCGTAGACGAACTCACCGCTCAGCGTGTGGTCCTGGGGCTTGTTCTGGAGGAAGAACGCCCCGAAGCCGAGGAGGGTCACCGAGGTCCGTCCTTTTCCCGACGGCGAGCTCGTGATCGGGATGAAGATCAGGCGCTCACCGTTCCCTTGGTAGTCGTCGTAGGTGATCCCCTCCCGGCCGTCGGTATCGGAGAGGAACCGTCCATTGATCGACTTGAACAGCGGGCCCCCCGCGACGCCGGGCTCGGTCTGGAGCGTCGTGCCGACCGCCAGCTCGCAGCAGTATCCGCTCTCCATCAGGCAGCTCCACTTGGCCGCGCCCGTCTCCGGACCTCCCGGGCATTCGCCGCGGTCGCACACGGGGAAGCACACGGCGCCGTAGTGGCCCGAGTTGCCGCCGCCATCCTTCAGGGTGTAGAGCTGACCGGGCAGGAAGCTGCCGTTCCCGTCGGGCGGGCTCACGCCCAGCGGGACGATGCCGCAGTTCGCGGTCATGGTGGTCTCGGCCTTGGCGATCGCGGTCGCGCTGACGCTGATCCCCGGCACGCCGAGCACCTGGAGGAAGTGGGTGACCATCGACTGGGCCCCGGTCCGGCGGACCGTGACCTGGACCTCGTTGTGCCCCGGGAACGCGATGTCGTCCGGATCCAGCGTCACCGGCTCGGGGTTCTTGACGTACGCCTTGTTCTCCACCGCCGTGGCCTGGGCGCGCGCCGCCGCGACGTCGTGGTCGAGCTCACCGGTGCGATAGTCGATCGCCGAGGCGCCCGCCAGGGCGGCGGCGTCGGCGGCGTTCTGCAGCATGGTGCGCGTCACCGTCAGCTTGGCGGAATCGACGCCCAGCGCGATGAAGCTGAGCATGAGGAGCAGAAAGAACGCGGCGGTAATGATGGTGACGCCGCGTTCGTCGTCGGTCCGGGGCAGCCGGGCGCGTGGTGCGGTGGGTGGCGCGGTGGGTGGCGCTTGATGCGGGGTCATGGCGTCTCCTGCCGCATCCAGGCGCTGGCCGTCAGCGACATGCCCTTGCCGAAGTTGGGATCGAGCAGCCCGAACAGGCCCGGGAGGATCCAGTTGAAGGAGGTCTCGACCACGACGTTCACCTGCCGGTCGACGGGCGGCGAGATCGTGATCTTCGAAACGTTGATGTTCGCGGCACTCGCGACCTCCTTGACGCGCGCCGTGACGATGTCGGCGTCCGCGGCCGTCGTCACCACCGCGGTGCGCACGCCCTCGCGGGCGGCCTGGTAGAGGATGTTCTTCACGAAGAACGCGCGGCTCAGGTCGATGACCGCCAGCGTGAGCACGAGCAGGAGCGGGACGATCAGGGCGAACTCGACGAGCACGGCACCGCGCTCGCTACGCCGGGACGGGATTCTGACGGTCATCGGATGGAACCTCTGGGACGGTTCGAGTGGCATCGGACACCGATGGAAACGCAAGCGCTGGGCCAGCCCGGGGCTGCCGGCGCCAGTCGTCTGGCCGGAAGCGAGTTAGCTGCCTGGCTCGGCTCACGGGCGTGGGCGGCAGGGCTTCGATCCTGGGGATGACGCCCCATCGGACCGGGCGAGGTGGGGCCGTCGACCCAGCCGCATCGGGTCTTGGGGCCCGCGCCGGCCAAGGGGGCGCGTTTCGAGCCTGGAGCCGCACGGGCCGACGCCCCGACCGCCTCCCCCGCCCGCCGCGGCCGGCCCGCCGCGAAAGCGGGACCTCGCTGGGCCACAATGTCTTATCCTCCCGGAGGTGTGAACGCTGCGGGGGATCGCCGCCCCGGCGGAACTCCTCGGATCGTGCGGGACGAAGGCATGAAACGACTCTTCCCGACCAAGTACGGCTACTTCACCGAGGACGGTCGCGAGTACGTCATCACCCGGCCCGACACGCCCACCCCCTGGACCAACGTCATCTGCCCCGGCGAGTACGGGACGCTCGTCACCCAGGCCGGGACCGGCTATTCGTGGATGACGCACGCCACCCTCAACCGGCTCACCCGCTGGGAGCAGGACCTGATACGGGACGAGTGGGGCAAGTACCTCTACTGCCGCGACCGGCGCAGCGGGAAGTTCTGGTCGCTCGCCTGGCAGCCGGTGCGCGCCAAGCCCGCGCGCTACGAGTGCCGCCATGGCGTGGGCTACACCGCGATCACCTCGGTCCACTCGGGGATCGAGAGCCGGTACACGATCTTCGTCCACCCGCGCGACCCGGTGGAGTTCTGGCGCGTGCGGCTGCGGAATCTCTCGCGCACCCCGCGGCAGCTCGATCTCTTCACCTATCTGGAATGGAATCTCGGGCCGTCGCCGGACACGCACCGCGAGTTCCACAAGCTGTTCATCGAGCAGGAATACGTCCCGCGCTCCCACGCGCTCTTGGCCACGAAGCGCCTGAGCACGATCGCCGAGCCCGGCCGCGGCCAGCCCTGGAACTCTCCCTGGCCCCATGTCGCGTTCCACGCCGCGACGGTGCGCCCCGCGGGCTTCGAGACCGACAAGCGGCGCTTCCTGGGGCAGTACGGGACGCCGGCGCGCCCGGCGGCCCTCGCCCGGCCGCGGCTCACCGGCGCCGCCGGCAAGTGGGCGGACGCGATCGGCTCGCTCCAGGTGCCGCTGACCCTGCGCCCGGGGGAGGCGAAAGAGGTCGTCTTCACGCTCGGGATCGCCGACACGCGCGCGGGGGCGCTGCGACTCGCCCGCCGGTTCGCCACGCCCGAGGCGGTGGATCGCGCCGGGACCGCGATGCGGCGGCACTGGGAGACCTTCCTCGCCCCGCTCGCGGTGACCACCCCCGATGCCGGCTTCGACATCCTGAACAACGTCTGGCTCAAGTACCAGGCGAAGTCCGGGCGGATCTGGGGCCGCACCGGGCTCTACCAGCCCGGGGGCGCCTACGGATTCCGCGATCAGCTTCAGGACAGCCAGGTCTTCCTGCCGCTCGAGCCCGAACGGACGCGCCGGCAGATCCTCGCCCACGCGGCGCATCAGTTCGGCGACGGCACCGCCTACCACTGGTGGCATCCGCTCACCGAGGAAGGCTCGCGCAAGCCCTACAACGACGACCTGCTGTGGCTGCCGTTCGTGACCTTGAACTACCTGCTCGAGACCGCGGAGCTCGGGCTCCTGGAGGAGCCGGTCCGGTTCCTCGATCCGGAGGGCCGGCCGTCCCAGGACGCGGGGACGATCTACGACCACTGCCGGCGCGCCATCGACGCGTTCTGGACCCGGCTCAGCCCCCGCGGCGTGCCGCGGATGGGGGCGGGCGACTGGAACGACGGCCTCTCCGCCATCGGCCCCAAGCTCCAGTCCGAGAGCGTCTGGCTCGCGCATTTCCTGATCGGCATCCTCGATAACTGGGTCGAGCTCGAGGCCCGGCGCGCGCGGCCGGACCGCGCGGTCATGGAGCGCTACGCGAGAGAGGCGGCGACGATGCGCGCGGCGGTGAACCGGCACTTCTGGGACGGCGCCTGGTACGTGCGCGCCACCAAGGACTCCGGGGAGGCGATCGGTTCGCGGCGCAACCGCGACGGGCGGATCTTCCTCAACGCCCAGACGTGGGCGATCCTGAGCCGGGTCGTCCCCGCGGATCGGCTCCCGCTCCTGCTCGCCTCGATGCGGAAGCACCTCTACCGTGACTACGGCCCGCTGCTGCTCTACCCCGCGTACCGGAGGCCCGACCCCGAGATCGGCTACCTCACCCGCTACGCCCCCGGCGCGCGCGAGAACGGGGGCCTGTACACGCACGCCGCCGTGTGGGCGGTCCAGGCCGAGTGCATGCTGGGCCGGGGCCGCCAGGCCTGGGCGTTGCTCGAGCGGTTCTGGCCGGTCCATCGCGGGATGGACCCCGACCGCTACCAGGCGGAGCCCTACGTGAGCCCGGGCAACGTCGACGGACCGCAATCGCCGCACTACGGCCGGGGCGGTTGGACCTGGTACACCGGATCCGCGGCGTGGCTGCTGCGCGTCAGCACCGAGTGGCTCCTCGGCGTGCGGCCGGTCTGGGACGGTCTGCTCATCGCGCCCTGCCTGCCGCCCCACTGGAAGGGCTTCTCGATGCGGCGCGCCTTCCGCGGCAGCACCTACCTCATCGACGTCACCGTCGCCAAGGGGCCGGCGCGGATCGAGGTGGACGGGACACCGCTCGATTCCCGGGTCGTGCCGGCGTTCGGCGACGGCCGCGAGCATCGCGTCACGGTCCGCATCCCCCCGGGCTGAAGCCGGACGCGCTCCCTCCCATGCCGTCGCGAACGGGTTTCCCCGACCACTTCCTCTGGGGCGTGGCCACCTCGGCCTACCAGATCGAGGGCTCCCCGCTCGCCGACGGCGCCAGCCCCAGCATCTGGCACCGGTTCTCGCACACGCCGGGCGCCACGCACGGCGGCGACACCGGCGACGTGGCGTGCGATCACTACCGGCGCTATCGCGAGGACGTGGCGCTGATGCGCGACCTGGGGATCCCGGCCTACCGTTTCAGCCTCTCCTGGGGGCGGCTGCTTCGCGACGGCCGCGGGCCCGCCAACCCGCCGGGGCTCGACTTCTATTCGCGCCTGATCGACCTCCTGCTCGCCGCGGGCATCCGGCCGATGGTGACGCTTTGCCACTGGGACCTGCCCGCCGCGCTGGACGATCTCGGCGGCTGGCGGCACCGCGACAGCATCGACTGGTTCGCGGACTACGCCGAGCTCGCCTTCCGCGCGTATGGCGATCGCGTGGACCTGTGGGCCACGTTCAACGAGCCCTGGATGATGTCCGACGCCGGGTACCTCAAGGGGCTGCACGCCCCCGGACACCGCGACCCGGGCGAGGCGGTCCGGGCCGCCCACCACCTGCTGTGCGCGCATGGCGCCGCGGTCGAGCGGTTCCGCGCCGGCCCGGGCGGCGCCATCGGCCTGGTGGTCAACCTCGAGCCCAAGCATCCCGCGACCGACGCTGCCGCCGACGCCGCGGCGGCGGCACGGGCCGGCGCCTACATGAACCGCCATTACCTCGATCCGCTCTTCCTCGGCCATTACCCGGAGGAGTTGCCGGCGATGTTCGGGGACGCCTGGCCGCGCTGGGAGATCGAGGACTTCGCCCGGATCCGGCAGCCGATCGACTTCCTGGGCGTCAACTACTACAGCCGGGGGATCGTCCGGGACGATCCCGCCTCCCCGCCCGCGCGCGCCCGGTCGATCCTGCCCGAGCACGCCCCGCGCACGGCGATGGGCTGGGAGATCCACCCCGATGGCCTGCGCGAGATCCTGGAATGGGTGAAGGCGCGCTACGGCGACCTCCCGCTCTACGTCACCGAGAACGGCGCCGCCTTCGACGATCCCCCCGCGGGCTTAGGCGGCCCGATCGAGGACGCCCCGCGCGTGGAGTACCTCCGCGATCACCTGAGCGCCACGCGGACCGCGCTGGCGAACGGCGTCGACGTCCGCGGCTACTTCGCCTGGTCGCTGCTCGACAACTTCGAGTGGCAGTACGGGTATGCCAAGCGCTTCGGCCTGGTCCACGTCGACTTCACGACGCAGCGGCGGACCCCCAAGCGCAGCGCCCTGTTCTACCGCGACGTCATCCGTTCTCACGGCGGGGCGATCGGGCCTAACCCCGCCGCCGGGACGGTCAGCGGCTCAGGACCACATTCGCGGGGAGCTTGCGCACCGTGACCTGCCCCGAGGCGGAGACGGTGGCGGCCGCACCGTTGATCGTGGCGTGCCAGCGCCGCGTGACCAGAGGCGGCGCGAGCACGATGCCTCCCGGAGGCACGCGCAGGTCGCCGGCGAGACGGACCTCGAGCCCCGAGGCGGTGCCGCGCATGAGGAGGTCGAGCTTGCCGTACCGGGTCGGCAGGTGGTGCACCGTCACGCCCGGCGCCTCCCGCACCCAGGCCTCGCGGATCCCCGCGCCGACCACCAGGGCGTCGTCGGATTCGCGCGGGTAGGCCAACATGTCCAGCACCGAGCGGATGAAGTCGGAGCCGACCCAGCTGTGGGGCAGGTCGCCGATGAAGTGCGGGGTGCGGGCGTCGTGCCATACGACTTCGGCCCACGCGCCGAAGCCCGGCGGCCGCCGGTAGGCGAGGAAGTAATCGAGCAGCTGGTTCGCGCGCTCGCGCCAGCCCAGGCGCACGAAGGCGCCGACGTTGCGAAGCTCGTAGGGCGTGAAGGCGTCCCAGGCCGCCCCGGCGCGGCGGTTGGAGAAGAACGCCCAGTACTTCTCGAACGTCCGCCGCAACGCCTCCGGCGGCAGCGCCGCCTGGGCCTGCACCGGATCGAGGGCGATGGTCGTGGCCGTGGCGTCGAAGTCTCCGAGATCGGCGCATCCCGGCACGTAGTCGATGAGGTGGCGGACCATCGTGCTCCGCACCGAGCTCCCCAGGTCGCGCTCGAACTCGGCCTGGACGGCGCTCCAGCGGGAGACCTCGAGCGGCAGGCCCAGGGCCAGCGCCAACGCCACGGTGTCCTTGAAGCCGCGTAGCGCCATGAGATCGTCCCAGTAGGAGTGCATCGGCTTGGCCGAGTAGCCTTCGTGGCTGATCGACGGCGGCAGCAGGCCGAAGAACTCCCGGCGGTCGGCGGCCTGGTACTCCGGCGTGCGGCGCTGGTGCCGCAGCGAGTCCAGATAGACCGCGGCGGCGCGCACGCGCGGCCACTGGCGCTCGATCAGCGCGCGGTCGCCGGTGTAGCGGTAGTACTCCGCCACCAGGAAGATGAACTCGCCCTCGCTGTCGTGCTCGGGCACCGGGTCCGCGCCGCGCGCATCCACGCAGCACGGCACCTTGCCGTTCTGGTACTGGTAGCGCGCGTACCACTCGATGAACGCGCGGACCGCCTCCGCGTGTCCGAGCCGCAGCAGCGCCGAGGCGGTCAGCGCGCCGTCCCGGATCCAGGAGCGCTGGTACGAGCGCGAGCCCGGCTGGATCGCGGCGCCGTCCCGGTTGATGAGGATGTAGGCCAGCTGGGCGCGCACCCCCGCCGCGACGGCGGCCGCCGAGGGAGGAAGTCGCAGGTCGACGCGGTCGAGGCGCGCGCGCCAGCCCGCGGCGCATCGCCTCCGCCTCGCCTCGACCGCGCGCGCCGGATCCGCCGGCGCCGGCGGTAGCGAGGCCAGGCGATGGAGCGGCAGCAGGAGGCTCACGTCCGCCGCGGCCGCCGGGGCCAGATCGAAGGCATAGGCCAGCGCCCCGGAGGCGCCCCCCGACGGGTCCCGGACCCGGGACCGCCGCGGCAGGTGGCCGTGGCGCAGGAACTCCGAGATGTCCCCCGCGTCGAACGTGGTGGCGCCGAAGGCGGTGGGTGCCACGAGCGCGATCACGCCCCGCCCGCCGTTGACGCGGATGAGCCGCCCCTCGCGTCTCA